>NZ_AP018682.1 GCF_002218025.2 Vibrio casei
TTCCGCCTCCATAGTGGAATTAGAAATAGTATATACCTTGTTTTTTGATGTCTCCAGTGATTTTTGGTGTATTGTGGTTGGGTCTTGATTACAAAAAGCTACATTAGTGGGCCTGAACTACCATTGACTCACTATTTTCTTGGAATTTATCACGCGAAAACACCCTATGGGTTTATGGGATACTTCCGATAAAGCATCAGATTTAATATAAAATTATCACTTGATGTAACTAAACGGTTTTAAGGTGTTTAGTTGTGGCTATTTGACGCCGATACTTGGAAGTTGTGAATGTGGCGTTAAGAAATCTTGCTAACGGACGATCGTTTTACCAGCATAGGAATAAATAGCTTTCTCTCGGTTTCTTTTGTAACCGCTTTATCCACGAGACTTAGTGACAGTTTTACTGCCTCGTTAGCCATTACTTGAATTGGATAACGTATTGTAGATAAGCGTGGATATATATAGCGCGCGATATGACCATCATCGAAACCGATTATCGAAATATCTTCAGGTATACGCATGCCATTTTCTTGTAAGAGAGTCATACAACCTGCGGCCATATAGTCATTATATGTGGCTATAGCTGTTATTGGAATGTTCTTCGCGAGTAGATTAACGACGGCTTGTTCGCCTCCGTTCTCATCAGGCTCTCCATATTCGATATAATTCTCACGAATATCTATCCCATTGTCACGTAGCGCGTCAAGATAACCTTCTCGTCGGTCATTGGCATCTTCAATATTATGATTTGAGCAAATGTAACCAATGTCTGTATGACCATTTCGAATCAAATACTCTGTAGCTATATATGAACCTTTACGATTGTCGAGAGCAATACAGCGTGAAGCTATATCGGGTACTTTTCTATTGATAAGTACCATGCCAGGAATCTCATCAGCAAGCTTGCTAAGTTCGGCGTCTGTCATTCCTTTGCTGTGTACAACTAAGGATTCACAACGACTATTGAGTAGTAAATTAATGGCGGAGCGTTCTTTGACAGCATCGTGATACCCGCTGCCAATAAGTAATTGCTTTTCTAACTCGCTTGCTACGGTATCGATAGCTTTTACCATGGTGCCGAAAAAGGGCGAAGATACATCATTGACTATTACACCAATTGCATTCGAAGATTTGCTAGCCAGTGCTCGGGCATTGGCATTAGGGCGGTAGCCTAATTTTGCCATTGCGTTCTTAACTGCGATATTCGCAGATTCGCTAGTGTGAGGTGTATTGTTGATTACACGGGATGCAGTAGCAATAGATACACCAGCTTCCCGTGCTACATCTTTTATAGTGGCCATAGATAACTCAAAGTCTAAAATTTGTCTCATTTAACAATGAGTAAAAGATTAACTCAATAAGATAAGACTGAATAGTGATGTTCTATCAAGGTTTAGTGGTAATAAATTAAAAAACCCTCACTTCACATTGGATTTGAGGGTTTAACATTAGGATATGTGCTAATTAATTCAATTAATTAGATAACAGGGTTTAGTGTAATCATGTATTCATAATGTTTATCTGTTAATTGGAATTCTTTGTGTACACTAGGGCTCCAAGAATCGTCACCACCAACTCCCATATGTTTATGGTCGATACGAATGTAAAGCTTATCTTCCAATATCAAGTCATTTGTGTGTTGTGCACTGGCCAATTGCTGAAGAGAATACTGACTTACGCTAAATTGGAAGTTACCTGTAATTTCCAATGAATTCACATGTAAACATTGTGTGTCACAACGTAGTCCACTGTCTGTTGGGAAAATGTACGGTGTGTGCATTTGCTCTAGTGTTTGTGTGTACTGGCCGAAACGTGCCGCTGCCAAACGGTCTGGGTAGTTTTCAAATGGGCCTAAACCTTGCCATGTGATAGGTGTGTTTTGCTCATTTAATGGTAGCTCGAACTCCAAACCGATGCGTGGTATTGGTGGTAAATTATCAGCCAATTTCACGTTGATAGCCAATGCCATAACACCGTTGTTATTCAGCGTGTGCGTCCAAGTCGTGATCGCTTGTACTTTGCCATTAAATTGATAAGAGAAGATTGAGGTAATTTTCACTGTGTGTGTTAGTGTTTCAGTGTGACAAGCGACGCATTGACGTTCCCATTGTCCGATCCCTGCAATGTCCCAACGACACATCCAAGCGTTTGGATCGACGTTGTCGATTTCGCTGACGCCAATGTCGTTATCTAAAGGTGCACGGAAGAAGTTGTCTTGTGGTGTAGTAAGCATTTGCGCTTTACCATCAACATACCAATCGATCATCAAGCCAGTTTGGCTATCCCAACTCCACTGATGTTTCTTATCCAAACTAGAAATTAAAATCTTGGTGCCTTGTTGCGTGATCATTGGTGGTAGTTGTGTTTCCAATGTTGGAATAACAAGACCAGTTGTATTACGTAGAACCATTTGTTCAGAAGCAACAACATGCTGTGATTCTGCCCAAGGTGTTGAGGCAATCAGAGTAATGTCGGTATTTAAGTGGTATTGCGCTTCCGCTTTTGGCGTGAAATTAAGGGTAATCTCAACACTTGCTTGGCTGCTTGCTTCCACGTTAAGCTCGAATGACCCCGTTTGGATGACTTTACCATCTTCCAGTAGTGACCAGTTCAATTGCTCGTTATCGGTCGCTCGAAACAAGTTCTCGTTAGTCACCAACAGTGTACAAGCGTCTTTGGTTTGTTCTTGCAGTGACACAGTGATCATGCGCTGGCAGTATTTCGCTTCTTCCAACGCTGGATGAACAGTGCGATCAGGGAAGATCAAACCGTTGATGCAGAACTGACGGTCATTGATTTCATCGCCAAAGTCCCCGCCATACGCCCAGAAGTGTTGGCCATTTTCATCCCATTGGCTTAAACCTTGATCAACCCAGTCCCAAATAAAGCCACCTTGTAGGCGAGGGTAATCACGGAATGCATCCCAGTATTCGTCAAAGCTACCTAGGCTGTTTCCCATTGCGTGCGCGTATTCACACAAAATCAAAGGACGAGTTTCATTTGGTAGCGACACCCATTTCTTGATTGCCAATTTAGGCACGGCTTCGTCTTCGATGTCGGTATTCACACGTGAGTACATTGGTACAATGATGTCAGTTGCCGTGGTGTTTGAACCGCCGCCTTCATACTGAACAGGTCGAGAAGGGTCGTAGTTTTTAGACCAAGCGTACATGGCATTGTGGTTGCTGCCGTGACCAGACTCGTTACCTAAAGACCAGATGATGATCGAAGGGTGGTTCTTATCGCGCATCACCATTTGGGTGTAGCGGCTCATGTAAGCGTGCGCCCATTGTGGATCGCTCGATAGGCGGTTCATTGGTTGCATGCCATGAGTTTCGATGTTCGCCTCATCGCATACGTACAAGCCGTATTGGTCACACAGTTCGTACCAACGAGGGTGGTTCGGGTAGTGCGCTGTACGTACAGCGTTGAAGTTGTATTGTTTCATCAAGCAGATGTCACGGATCATGTCTTCTTCCGTCATCACATGACCAAGCTCTGGGTGATGTTCGTGACGGTTCACGCCGCGGATCAACAAAGGCTTACCGTTTAACTTCAATTGGCCATCGGTGATTTCGACTTTACGGAAACCTACAGGGTACGCTTCGCTTTCTAGGTGCGTGCCGTTTTCATCCAACAGTGAAACAACTAAGCGGTAAAGATTTGGTGTTTCCGCCGTCCATTTCTTTGGCTCGCGTACGTGCAATGTTTGGAATACTACGTCATCCCACGTGCCACGTTCGTCGATGCGACGGTTGTGTGGACGATCGATGTGAGGCTCTGTCACGGCTTGTTCGCCATCAAACAGCTGCACTTGAACTTGATAGGTGTCCGGCGCAGAAATCGAAGTCACAACCGACAGTGAACCATCGCGGTAACACGCGTCTAGATCCGGTGTGATGAACACATCTTCAATGCAGTGTTGTGGTTTAGATAGTAAAGTCACGTCGCGGAAGATACCGCTTAGCCACCACATATCTTGGTCTTCTAGGTAACTGCCATCACTCCAACGTATTACCATGACGGCTAGGCTGTTTTCACCCGCAACAAGGTAAGGAGTTAGATCGAATTCAGAAGGTAAACGACTGTCTTGACTGTAGCCGACCCAAATTCCGTTACACCAAAGGTGGAAGGCCGAGTTCACGCCATCAAAGATTATGCGTTGACTATTGGATAAGTCTTCTTGTGAAAGTGACACGGTGGTGCGGTAGCAACCCGTTGGGTTATCACTTGGTACAAATGGTGGATTTACCTCGAATGGGTATTTCACGTTAGCGTAGATCGGCTTGTCATAACCTTGAAGTTGCCAGTTTGATGGTACGGAAATCTCACTCCAGTCTGTGTCATTGAATTGTGGATCGATGAACTTACTGTCAACTTGCTCTGGCGCCTCAAACAGTTTGAATTTCCATTGTCCGTTGAGCGATTGGCGGTGGGGTTGAATGCCGTCGAGGGCGTGGTCAATATCGCGGAAACTGGAAAGGGGGCTATGAGCTTTAAGGCTGTGAATGTTCACTGATTGTGGGTTTTCCCAGTCGCGTCTTTGGAGAATGTCTGAAAAGGTCATCATGGTTTTCCTACTTAAATTTTGGTTTAGCTACGGAATTTAGTCCGCAGTCAGGGTGTCTTTAGTCTTTCTGTGAAGCGTTATTTCGCCAATTCCTTCACGAGATAATCTTTCGCTTGGGTTACCCCAAGCGCTCTTACAAGCGTCTTTTGTTTCATGAAGTATCTCCATTTTATTTTTATGGATTTATTTTTTATTGGTTTGAGTCCTAACTCGTAGCTGAGTGTAAATAAATACAGGAAACGTTTTCATGATAGAGTTGGCATTTTTGTCGTAACGAGTGATTGATTACTATTTTGTGTGATTAAGATCTCCTAAATTGAGGTTTTAAGTGTGTATTTAGGTTGATTCCTGTTTATTTTGTGAAAGCGTTTACTTTGGTGTGGTTGTAATTAACGATGTGTCATCGTGCTTTGTTAAGTTTAAACAATTGAATTTTAATGTTATTTTTATTGGAGGGGGTTATATAAAGAGAAGAAAGAGAACCCAATTGAAATCAACTGGGCATGTGAGACAAGGAAGTATATACAGCAAGTGGATCGCGTGTGAAATACATACGAACAGTTGTCGCATCGTCTAACTGGGATTTCGAGTTAGGACCCAAGAGAGACACTTCATAAATAATCTCGAAGCTACAAGAATACGATTGTCGGCTAATTACTTCAATAGACAAAAAGTTCAACTGACTGGCCTATAACCATAATTTATGGACTTGTTGTTATAATATTATGAATTAAAAGATTAATTTTCTTTATTAATTAGTGTTGTATTAGGTTTGCTTATAGGGTTTTTAAAAAGTCAGTAAACAAAGAAACTTAAATTTTTCTAACAGATTGCGACTGATATAAGAGTGAGAAATGTTTATCGGGTGATTGAGCAATTTTTAAAATAACAATGTAAGCGCTTACATTGTTTTGGTGTGGCTCACAGATTATTTTATTTCTTTCGTTATGATACGGAGTAATTTCCAGTTTCAAGGTAAGGCAAGATGATGGACAAAACACTGATTGAGCTAACCGGGCAGCAAACTCAATTGATTGTAGAGTTAGGCGAATATGCAGAGATTCTGCATTGGGGACAAAAAGTAAGTGGTGACCTTAGTGGTTTCCGCATGGCTTTACATCGTCCCGTGCCATACGGTCGTTTGGACAGCGACGTATCCATGACTCTACACCCAGAGCTTGGTCGTGGCGTTTTCAGCAGCCCTGGTGTGGAAGGGCATCGCAATGGTCAAGATTGGGCTCCAGTGTTTGTCATTTCTCATATTGAACAAAAGCAAGACAGTATTGTGATTGAGAGTGAAGATGCGATCGCAGGTCTTCGTTTACAAACCGATCTTAAGCTTGATAGTAACGATGTGGTGAAAACGCGTCATACGCTCACCAACAAAAAAAATGGCGTTTATCATGTGAATCGCCTTGCTAATACGTTTCCTTTGCCTGCTCGTGCGATTGAATTGATGACTTATTACGGACGCTGGGTTCATGAGTTCCAAGCGGTACGCCAACCTTTGCTACAAGGCGGTTACCAACAAGAAAACCGTCGTGGGCGTACTTCTCACGAGCATTATCCTGCTCTTGTTGCTGGCACTAATCACTTTGATGAAATGAATGGTGATGTATGGGGCTTCCATTTCGCATGGAGTGGAAACCACAGATTACGCGTGGATGTGAAAGCTGATGGCCGCCGTTACATGCAGGCTGAAGTTATTTACCTACCTGGTGAAGTGACTCTACAAGAAGGTGAGAGTATTACGACACCTTGGTTGTACGCGAGCCATAGTAATTGTGGCTTGAATGGCATGAGTCATAACTTCCACTCTCATGTACGTGAAACGATTTTACCGAGTGATTTCAAGGATAAGCCTCGCCCTATCCACCTCAATACGTGGGAAGGCATCTACTTCGACCACGATCCAGGATACATCATGTCGATGGCAACTCAATCGGCGGAGATGGGTGTTGAACGCTTTATCATTGATGATGGTTGGTTCAAAGGACGCAACGGTGACAAAGCTGGGCTAGGGGACTGGTTCTTGTGTGAAGCTAAGTACCCAAATGGTTTACACCCGATTGTGGAACACGTAAATAAATTGGGCATGGAATTTGGTTTGTGGTTTGAGCCAGAGATGATCAACAAAGATTCCGAATTGTTCCGTACTCATCCTGATTGGTTACTGGCTGTACACGGTTACGATCAGCCAACTGGTCGCAACCAATACGTGATTAACCTACAAAACGATGATGCGTTTAACTTCTTGTTTGAGCGATTGGATCACTTCCTCTCGACTTACAATATCGCTTACATCAAGTGGGATATGAATCGCGAAGTCGTTCAGCCTGCACACTTAGGTCAGGCTGCGGCGCACAATCAAACCCAACGTTACTACCAGCTAGTCGATAAAGTTCGCGAAAAGCACCCGAAAGTCGAGATTGAATCATGTGCGGCGGGTGGTGGTCGTATTGATTTTGAGGTTCTGAAACGTACGCATCGATTCTGGGCTTCAGACAATAACGATGCACTTGAGCGTCAAACCATTCAACGCGGTATGAGCTACTTCTTCCCGCCAGAAGTGATGGGCAGCCATATTGGTGCTAGCCACTGTCATAGCACGCGCCGTCGTCACAGCATCGAGTTCCGTGGGCTTACAGCACTGTTCGGTCATATGGGGATTGAGCTTGACCCCGTGAAAGAAGAACAAGCGGAAAAGGAAGGCTTTGAGCGCTACATCAAGCTGCACAAGATACTGCGCCCATTACTACACAGCGGAAGAACTTGGCGAATCCCAACGGACGATAAAGCACATCAAATTCATGCGGTTGTCTCAAACGATCAATCGGAAGCAGTGGTGATGATCGCTCAGCTCGCGATGCCAACGAACTCTTTAAGTGGGCATTTGCGTGTACCGGGCTTGGATCCACAAGCGACATATCGAGTGACGGTATTGGACAAGCCGTCTAACTACGATGACATCGTGAATTACCAGCCACCTTGGACTGAATCTGGTTGTGAGCTATCTGGCGCATGGTGTGAAGAGGTTGGCTTAACCATGCCAATCCTTGATGCAGAAAGTGCCATGTTGGTGAAGTTCGAGCGAATCCACTAAACCACGCCTATTTAGACGACGTTATCGTTTTTTATTGGCTTTCTATCGCCGTACAAGTCTCTGGTTTGTACGGCTTTTGCGTTGGTGTTTATCTGGTTATTTTAAATTCATCGCCATGGTTTTTATCGTAACTCATTGATTTTATTGTTATAAATGGTTGTTTTTAGTCGTGTTAATAACTCTAATAGTTGTTCGATGTCTCATTTTTAAAATACAAATGTAAGCGTTTCCATAAAGCGGTGTGTGATCACAGTAAGGCATGTGGTGTGTGAGTAACATTAGTATCGAAATATAAATAAAAGACGTCGACGTTATGAATTCTAGTTAGGGGAATTAATAGCAGTACGACACTAAGGAACTATTATGTCTAATGAAATTACTCTACAAACCAAGCTGTCCTATGGCCTTGGTGCACTCGGTAAAGATTTTGGCTGCGCACCTATCTACATTTTCTTAATGTTCTACTTCACTGACGTAGCAGGATTGTCTGCTGCTTTTGTTGGTACTATATTTTTAGCAGCTCGTATTATTGATGCTATTACAGATCCAATGATGGGTGTGATCGTCGATAACACACGTTCAAAATTCGGTAAATTCCGACCTTGGATTGTGATAGGTACGTTATTAAATGCAGTAGTATTGGTTGGTCTTTTCAGTACACACATGTTTGAAGGTACTACGCTTTACATTTACGCGGCAGGGGCATACATCCTTTGGGGTCTAACGTACACTATTGTGGATGTCCCATACTGGTCTCTTATCCCTGCACTATCAAGCTCTCGCCAAGAACGTGAAAAGCTTGTGGTATGGCCACGCCTGTTCGCGAGCCTTGCTTGGTTTATTACTGGTACTTACGGCCTGCATATTGTGGGCGAGCTAGGTAATGGTAACCAAGGTGATGGCTTCTTCAATGTTGCAATGCTTATTGCGGTTCTGTTTGTTATGAGTGCGTTCTTAATTGCTCGTAATGTAAAGGAGAAAGTAGCTCCAGTAAACGCAGAAGCAGCTAAGAAATTCAGCTTCAAAGACGTGCTGACTATTATTGGTAAAAATGACCAGCTTAAAGCGCTGATAGGCACGGTTCTGTCTTTCCAAATTGCAAGCCTATTGGTTGGTGGCTTTGCGATTTATTACTTCACTTACGCACTTGGTAAGGCAGAGTTATTCCCCGTTTACATGGCGGTTTCGGGTGCAGCAGAAGTGGCGGGTGTATTTTTGTTTCCACGTCTTGCCGCATTTCTTCCGCGTAAGTTTTTATGGACTATTGCTTGTGGTTTCCCTGTCTTATCTTGCGTACTTTTACTACTAATGGGCTTTGTCGCTCCAGCAAATGTACTGATGATTGGAGTTGCAGGTGCAGCAATTAAGTTTGGTGTTGGTATTGCAAACGCATTGCAAACAGTAATGCTAGCTGACGTCGTTGATTACGGTGAGTACAAAACTGGTCGTCGTAGTGAGAGCGTTATTTTTTCAGTGCAAACAATGCTAGTAAAATTTGCGGGGGCGGCTGGTGGCTTTATCGTGGGAGTAGGTCTCAGTGTTGTGGGTTACGTACCAAATATTGTTCAATCAGAAAGTACTATCATTGGGCTAGAGTTTATGATGATTGGTGTGCCAGCAATCATGATGACCATTAGCTGTCTTATTTATCAACGTTACTATCATTTACATGAAGGTTTTAACAAAGAAGAAGTTAAGTCAGCAATTTTAGAACAGCGTATTCAAACAGAAAGTTAATTCGCACGAAAATAACAACGAGGGTAACCTCGTTGTTAAGTTTCTGAACAAAAAGTTGTTGTGTGCCTATATAAATTAATTGATATCTTTAACCGAAAATCTCTCGATTAATGTTGGCATAAACATTGTTGTATCCATTTTTACCGTTTCTTTATTTGCAAGTTTTAATGCTAAGACAGCAGCGTGTTCTGCCATCACTTGGATAGGGTAGAGGATGGTGGTGAGTTTAGGGTGAAGGTACTTAGCAATCAGACCATTATCAAAACCAATGATGGAAATATCTGTAGGGGCTTTGATGTTATTGCTTTCTAGTACAGACAAAGTTCCCGCTGCCATATAATCATTTTAAGTTGCGATAGCTGTTATCGGCAGGTCTTTTGTCAGGAGATTAGCCATCGCATGTTCGCCTCCTTCTTCATCGGGGGTGCCGTATTCAATATAATTGTCAGAATGGGGGAGTCCGTGATCTTTTAAGGCCTTTAAGTATCCTTCTTTACGTTGTTCAGTATCCTCAATGTCGTGATTAGAGCATATATAACCAATATTTTTGTGACCGTTTTTAATCAAAAATTCAGTGGCTAAGTAAGTTCCAGCATGGTTATCTAAGGCGATACAGCGTTCTGCAAGTTCTGGGATAAACCGATTGATTAGTACCATCCCCGGTATTTCATTTGCAAAATCAATGAGCTCTTTGCTGGAGAGGCTTTTGCTATGAATCACCAAAGATTCACATCTGTGGTGGATCAATAACTCAATAGCTTCACGTTCTTTTTGTGCTGAATGATAGCCATTTCCGATTAATAGATGTTTTCCTTGCATGCTAGCAACATTATCAATTGCCTTTACCATCCTAAATGGCTAGGGTACTCCCTGCGAAAGAGCAGGGAGGGGAATAGCCAAAGGTGCGATAGCACCTTAATGCGGTCTATCCTGTTGTTCGATGTACTGGCGAATAACAGTTAGTGGCGCACCTCCGCATGTTCCAGCAAAGTAAGAACGACTCCAAAGAACATTCTTACCAAACGCCCCTGCCACATCATTAAACTCTCTACGAATCCTGCGTGAACTGGTTGCTTTTAACGAGTTAACCAGTTTTGCAACGCTAGGTGTTTTCGGGGATGTTGATATTAATAAGTGAACATGATCAGGCTCTCCGTTAAATTCCTTTAACTCCGCATCAAAACCCAAGCAAAGCTCTCTAAAAGTCGCCTCAAGGCTTTGTAAGTGCAAATCTCCAAATACTTTTCTCCTGTATTTTGTTACGAAAACGAGGTGTAAATGTAGTGAATAACAACTGTGCCGACCTTTATTAAATTCTTCACTCACTGATATTGCCTTTTCGTTGCAAATACTTATAATAAATACATTATCATTCTACACACTGATTGTCATGTTGATACGTAAAGCATACAAGTTTCGACTAGAGCCTACTGCTGCTCAAGCGGCTAGGCTTGCTGTGCTTTGCGGTCATGCTCGATTTGTGTGGAACCAAGGCTTGCGTTACTGCGTAGATAAGCTGGAGTCTGGCGAGAAGATCCCAAGTGCTTTTGAGCTTAATAAACTGGTGACGCAGTGGAAAAAAGAAGAAGACCTTACTTGGCTCAAAGAGGCGTACACCGATAACCTACAGCAAAAACTTAAAGATTTGCATGGTGCTTGGATGCGATGCTTCGACAAGTCACTAGCGGCTGATAAGCCTAGATTTAAGAAAAAAGGCAAAAACCAAGACTCAATTCGCTTTGTTAACTTCAACAAATACTGCGAGCTAGACGGTAAGCGAGTGAAACTACCAAGCAAGCTCGGTTGGTTGAAGTTTCGCAAGTCTCAAGAAGTGCAAGGCAACATCAAGAACTGCACCGTGAGCTTTAAATCAGGTCACTGGTATATCTCGTTCCAAGTAGAGCAAGATATTGATGAGCCTAAGCATAACACTACATCTGCCGTTGGTATTGATATGGGCGTTGCCAAGTTCATCACGCTGTCTGACGGCTCGCACCTAAAACCGCTTAACGCATTTCGCAAGCATGAAAAACGCTTGGCTATCGAGCAGCGCAAGCTATCAAGAAAAGTTAAATTTTCCGCCAACTGGATGAAGCAGAAAGCCAAAATTCAAAAGCTACACACTCTCATTGCGAATTGCCGCAAGGACTACCTACACAAAGCCTCAAATCAAATCAGCAAGAATCACGCAATGATAGCGATTGAGGACTTACGTGTATCTAATATGTCTAAATCATCGAAAGGCAATGCAGAAGAACACGGCAAGAACGTGAAAGCCAAGTCAGGGCTGAACAAATCAATACTCGATCAAGGTTGGTATGAGTTCAGAAGACAACTTGAGTATAAGCAGTTATGGAATGGCGGCTTAGTTGTTGCTGTACCAGCTCAATACACAAGCCAAACCTGCCCTTGCTGTAGTCATGTATCGAGAGAAAACCGCAAGACACAAGCTCATTTTGAGTGTGTCGAGTGTGGTTACACCAACAATGCGGATATTGTTGGTGCATTAAATATTTTAGAGCGGGGACACCGCTTGTTAGCCTGTGGAGAGTCGGCGTTAGCCGCTTGATGAATCAGGAACTTGCACCTAAAGCAATTTAGCGTGCGCCCTAGTAATGGGAATCCCCCTGCGACTTAGCAGGGGGAGGATGTCAAAGTTTGACTAGATTGACTTACTAGGGCTCTTGCTGCGGCGTTAGGGCGATAACCTAATTTTTTCATGGCAAGAGTGACTGATTCAATGGATGCCTTACTCGCTTTAGGTGATTTATTTATCACCCTGGATACGGTTGCGATTGAAACATTAGCTTCTTTTGCGACATCTTTAATAGTTGCCATGTTGACCTTTGCGTATTGATTGAAGATACGGATAGTGTAAAACATCTTAGAGTTGAGGTAACGTTTACATTACGTTGTTGAATCTAAAGAGTGAAAACGTGTGGCATATAGAACCTTATTTAATGAAAGAAAGAGAAACAAAAATACTTCACCAATTTAGATTTTATTTACCTATTTGTGTAAACGTTTACACAATTTGATTTTGATCACAGTATTACAACAGATTGGATTGTTAAGATGAAAAGTATCAGCAAGTAGCCGTTGTGCTGTTGCGAACAATTTTGGTTTTCGTCGTGATCATGGAGGCATAAATGAAAGTATTAGTGACAGGTGGTTTGGGTTATATCGGCAGCCATACTTGTATTCAGTTAATCGAAAATGGCCACACACCAGTTGTGATGGATAACTTATCTAATAGTAAAGCGTTGGTTCTGAACCGTATTGAAGCCTTAACCGGGCAGCGTCCGATCTTTCATTTAGGTGATGTGCGTGATGAAACATTTCTTGATTCTATTTTTGCGCAGCATCAAATCGATGCCGTGATCCACTTTGCGGGCTTAAAAGCGGTAGGTGAGTCAGTTGCCAAGCCATTGGAATATTACGATAACAATGTCAATGGGTCTTTAGTGTTGGCACGTAGTATGCGCAAAGTGGGCGTGAAGAACATAATTTTTAGCTCATCTGCTACCGTATATGGTGACCCACAAAAAGTTCCTATTACCGAAGACTCCCCAACCGGTGTCACCACTAACCCTTATGGACGCAGCAAATATATTGTTGAAGAGTGCTTGAGTGATTTGTTTACAGCAGAAGACGATTGGAGCATTACGCTATTGCGTTATTTCAATCCTGTTGGTGCGCATCCTTCCGGCACTCTGGGTGAAGATCCACAAGGTATTCCGAATAATCTAATGCCATTTATCGCACAAGTCGCAGTCGGTCGTCGTGACAAACTGGCGGTTTTTGGTGATGACTATCCAACCCCAGATGGCACCGGCGTTCGTGACTATATTCATGTAATGGATTTGGCCGATGGTCACCTTGCTGCGCTCAATGCCTTAGCCAATAAATCAGGCTTACATATTTACAACCTAGGCACTGGCAAAGGCAGTAGCGTGCTCGATATGGTTAACGCATTCTCGGCAGCATGTGGGCATCCGGTGGCTTATGAAATTCATCCTCGTCGAGCTGGCGATATTGCTGAATGCTGGGCAAGCACCGCTAAAGCAGAGCAAGATTTAGGTTGGAAAGCAACTCGTGATATTGCCCAAATGAGCGCCGATACATGGCATTGGCAATCTAACAATCCGCAAGGTTATGACGAATTAGATAAATAGGAAAGTAAATGTCCAAGGTAGAATTTAACCCCGTTGACCACCCGCATCGCCGTTACAACCCGTTGACTGGCCAGTGGATTTTAGTCTCGCCACATCGCGCCAAACGTCCGTGGAGTGGTCAAGATGAAAAGCCCGTTATTGATAGCATCAAGCCTTACGAGCAAAGCTGTTTTTTATGCCCAACTAACACACGTATATCCGGTGATGTGAACCCTGATTATCAAGGCACTTATGTCTTTCAAAATGACTTTGCCGCGTTAATGCCTGATTCACCGGATGCGCCACAATCGGCTAATCCGTTATTTAAAACTCAAGGTGTGCGCGGTTTAAGCCGAGTGATTTGCTTCTCGCCTGATCACAGCAAAACGTTGCCCGAGCTGCCACTCAATCAAATTCGCAATGTGATTGATACCTGGAATGAGCAAATTGAAGAACTCGGTAAAGAGTACCTGTGGGTACAAGCGTTTGAAAATAAAGGCGAGGCGATGGGGTGCTCTCAGCCGCACCCGCATGGGCAAATCTGGGCCAATAGTTTCTTACCCAATGAGATCGAACGTAAAGACAAACATCTACGCGATTACTATCAACAATACGGCTCGAATTTATTGGTTGATTACGTGCAGTCAGAATTAAAAGATGGCGCGCGTACCGTCGTCGAAACCGAGCACTGGATTGCCGTCGTGCCGTATTGGGCGGCGTGGCCATTTGAAACCATGTTATTGCCGAAAACCCACATTCGCCGCATGAGTGAATTAACCGATGCACAGCGTGATGATTTAGCGTTAGCGATTAAAAAACTCACCAGCCGTTACGATAATTTATTCCAATGTTCATTCCCGTATTCAATGGGCTGGCATTACGCGCCATTCTTTGAAAATGAAAAAGTTGAAGATGACAATCAACACGATACTTCAACCGAACACTGGCAACTGCATGCGCTGTTTTATCCGCCGCTGCTGCGCTCCGCTACGGTAAGAAAATTCATGGTCGGTTATGAAATGCTAGCCGAAAGCCAACGCGATCTAACCGCCGAGCAAGCCGCCGAACGCCTACGAGCCTTGAGCGATAAGCATTATAAAGAATAACGAATTTAGGATGCTCGGCTCTCGTTACTCGAGGTTTGAGCGCAATATTTAAAGGCTGGATTCGAGTTACGAGATTCCGAGCCACGAGAAACGATTTAGGGCCTTATTATGACTGAAAGAACCACTCAACTTATCCAAGCGGTATCTAATGCGTTTGAAACTGTATTAGGCTACGCCGCCCAACACATCATTCAAGCGCCGGGGCGTGTAAACCTCATTGGTGAACACACCGACTACAACGACGGCTTTGTATTACCTTGCGCGATTGACTATCAAACCGTTGTTGCAGCCGCTAAACGTGATGACAATATCGTGCGCGTAATTGCGGTTGATTATGACAACCAAGTCAATGAATTCGATATTTCACAACCGCTTGAGTTTGATAAAGACGTCATGTGGGTTAACTACATTCGTGGTGTGATTGATTGCCTACAAAAGCGTGGTTATCAGTTTAAAGGTGCCGATATTACGGTCAGCGGCAACGTGCCTCAAGGGGCAGGGCTGAGCTCATCTGCCGCGCTAGAAGTGGTGATTGGGCAAACATTCAAAGTGCTTTATGACCTAGAGATTTCTCAACAAGAGATTGCACTTAACGGCCAGCAAGCAGAAAACCAATTTGTCGGTTGCAACTGCGGCATTATGGATCAGCTCATTTCCGCCGAAGGACAGCGTAATCATTCACTATTAATTGATTGCCGCTCACTGGAAACTCAAGCGGTTTCAATGCCAGAAGATATGGCGATTGTGATCATTAACTCGAATAAAAAACGTGGCTTGGTGGATAGCGAATACAACACGCGTCGTCAGCAATGTGAAGCCGCCGCCGAGTTCTTTGGCGTGAAAGCACTACGCGATGTGACGATTGAACAGTTTATCGAGCGCCAAGCCGATCTTGATCCAGTCGTCGCCAAACGTGCTCGTCATATCATCACGGAAAATGATCGTACGGTAGAAGCGGCAACAGCCCTCAAAAATCACGACATGGCACGCCTTGCAGTATTAATGGAGCAATCTCATATTTCAATGCGTGATGATTTTGAAATCACCTGTTCAGAAGTCGATACCATTGTCGATATTGTAAAAGAAGTGATCGGTACTCAAGGCGGCGTACGCATGACCGGCGGCGGCTTCGGCGGCTGCGTAGTCTCACTAGTTCCACCGTCGCTGGTTGATGCAGTGAAGCAAGCCGTAGAAGCGCAATACCAAACGAAAACCGGCTTAAAAGAAACCATTTATGTGTGTAAAGCGATGGATGGAGCTGGAGAAGTGGTATGAATAAAGCCCATTTACAGCGATTAAATGAGGAAATGAGGGAATCAAATTGGTTAGATGGGCAGCCTGCAAAGCTTGTTCATCTAACTAATTGTACCGGAATGACAGTGTCGTTTATGGATGTTGGTGCGACATGGCTAAGTGCTTGTATATCGGTTAATGGTGAACCACGAGAGTTGTTATTACGCGCAAAGAATATGGCCTCACACCTCAAACAAACGGCTTACTTAGGTGCAATCGTAGGGCGTTTTGCCAATCGTATTCATTTGGGAAGATTTTCTTTAAATAATCAAACTTATCAGTTGCCTATTAATAATGGTGTTAATTCATTACATGGTGGTGATGTGGGGTTTGATAAAAAGCGGTGGGAGATTAAAGAACAAAGTGAACAATTCGTTATTTTTAGTTTATTTTCTGCCGATGGAGAAGAGGGTTACCCTGGTAATTTGAATGCTGAAGTGTGTTATCAATTGTCCGACGATAATAAGTTGACGATTACTTATCACGCAACTGTAGATAAATCATGCCCAGTCAACCTGACTAATCATGCTTATTTTAACCTCGCTGGAGAAGGTTCTTCGTATACAGCGAAAGATCATTGGTTGAAAATTAAAGCATCTCATTATTTGCCAACAACGGAAAGTATGATACCTACTGGAGAACTGAAGGCTTGTGAGGGCACTTCATTTGACTTTAATCATAGCAAAAAGATAGGAACGTATTTTTTATCCGATGACGATCAGGTTATTGCGAGTGGGTATGATCATGCAATGATATTGAACCCTGAAAATTGTAAAGATGGCCTAACGGTAGCTGAATTGATATCACCGCATCAAGATATAATAATGGCGGTATTGACCACAAAGCCGTCTTTGCAGCTATATACTGGAAACTTTTTAGAAGGGACAGAAGGAGCAAGTCAGTCGTACTCTAATCATCATGGGGTTGCGCTGGAAACTCAGTTTTTTCCTGACGAAGTGAATCATCCTGAATGGGGAGAGGCAGAATCAATTCTTCATCCTCGGGAAACTTATCAGCATCAAACGAGTTATGTATTTAAGCTTTGTTCTGGTTAATGACCTTTTTTAAGCCGAATATTTTTGTCATTAGGCTAATTTTTTCAAGGGACGTTGATAGTTGATATTGAAAAGAAACTAAGGACGCTTAACTCTCGTTCTAGTTCATCTAGGTGTTCCGTTCTGATAAAAATCGTTAATGGCTTAAGCCTAGACTAGGCGTTACTATAGAGCTGTCATTTCCATTTTCATTTTAGACCTAATTTGTCCTGTTTTTCGTGCAATTTGTAAGATGTTTTGAGTGTCTTTAGGGTTAACTCAGGACAATTTATCGGTCAGGTTGCCCGTTTTGAGTCTAACTCAGGACAATTTATCGGTTAGGTTGCCCGTTTTGAGTCTAACTCAGGACAATTTATCGGTCAGGTTGTCCATTTTGAGCCTAACTCGGGGTAATTTATTGATCCGCATATCTAATTTAGGCATTCTTAAAGAGAAATCAGTAATTCCAATGGATTAATCGAAATGGACGGTTATTTGCTGCAGGTGCGTCATATATACCGATATCCCCCTCCTTCCTGAATGGGAAGCAAAAATAGTGGATTTTGAATGAGGGTGTGATGTCTACAACCTAAGCTTGGGAGCAAGCGGTTTTCGAGAGGGTTGAGCCTGTAAGAATGGCAGTAATAACAAGCCTATTATGGCAGCACAAACAGAAATTGTGATAAAAAATCCAGTCCAGCTGTACTTTTCAAGAATCAACGCAAGTGGGTAGCCAGAGAGGGCGGCTCCCATGTAGGCGAATAGTCCGACAAAACCAGTAGCCGCACCAGCCGAATCTTTGTGTGAACATTCTGCTGCCGCCATGCCAATCAGCATTTGTGGACCGAATACGAAGAATCCAATGGAAAACAACCCTGCGGCTTGGAACGCAAAGTTAGTTAAAGGCATAAGCCACAGCGCAGCAACAGATAGAAAAATTCCTGCGGAAAATAGAAGGTTCATTGGGCCTCGGTTACCACCGAATAATTTATCCGAACCCCAGCCAGCAACAAGAGAACCAACAAAGCCACCGATTTCAAACATAGACAAAGCGGCGTTGGCATTGATCAAGCTAAAGTGGTGTTGCTCTGTCAGGTATAAATTACCCCAATCGTTGATCGCGGTACGCACGATGTAAACAAGAACATAGCTACACGCGAGCAACCAAATATACTTGTTATTGAACACATACTGCTTGAGGATCTCTTTGTAACGTAGGCCTTGTCCGTGATTTTCTTGTACCAGTTCTAACTCGTCGTTACGCCATTGACCAACTGTTGGTAAACCTAGTGTGGTTGGTTTGTCCCGTAAACGCCAACAAACGACCACGCCAGTAACAACACCGATAATACCAGGTATGATAAATCCTTCTCGCCAACTGTAATGTACCGTTAAGACGCTAACGAGTAGGGGAATTAGAGCACCACCGACATTATGAGCGGTATTCCAAATAGCCCATAAAAAACCACGTTCGGAACGTGAATACCAAGTAGTAAGCAGCTTAGAGCACGAAGGCCAACCCCATCCTTGAAACCATGCGTTCATAACCCAAAGTGCTGCAAGTGCAACCAAAGAGCTTGAAAAGCCGAATGCGATATTGATTAAGCCCGTCGAGATTAAACCAAATCCCATGAAAAAACGTGGGTTAGAGTGGTCAGATATAGTGCCTGAGATAAATTTAGATAAGCCATAAGCGATGTAGAAAAGGGTACTAATCATACCGATATCGCCTTTATCTAAACCGAGATCGGCGATCATCGCTGGTGCCGCGTAGTTGAACGTTTTACGGGTGAAATAAAAGCCCGCGTAACCAAGGTACATACCCAACATGATATGCAAGCGCCAGTAACGATAGCATTCATCTACTTGTTTTTTATCAAGGAGAGCTTGGTTGTGGTTAGGAGATAGACATAAACCAAACATGCTTGTTACTCTTTAGGTAGTTTGATAGCGATTTGTGTACCATCCACATAATCATTTAAAGAATAGAGATACATTTTTCCACCTAACGCTTGTACTCGTTCTTGCATACCACGCACCCCCATTCCTTTCATGCAATCTTCGGCTTTAAAACCTATGCCGTTGTCCACAATATTCAATAAAAGGTGATCTTCAATGGACAACTCGATAACGATGGACGTCGCATTTGCGTATTTCGCAGCATTGTTTAACGCTTCCTGACAAAGACGAAATACCGTGACTTGCAATATGTCGCTTAATGACTCGTAATCGCCTTGCCAATTTAGAACGACGTGTGTTCCGTGATTATCGAACTCCATATCACGCGTTAACTGGTGGACGGACTCCTTTAAATCCAAATCATCTAGCATCTTAGGTCTTAGTTTGCTGAGAAGGTGCTTGGTGGTGTCATAAACATTCAGCGATAAACTCTCAATCATGTCGGCGCAGCGTGTGCTCATCTCGACATTATCAACGCGCTTAATGATGTTTGCTTGGGTTCTGATAGCTGTGATATTTTGACCAATCTCATCGTGTAACTCTCTTGCAACGTAACGACGTACAGATTCTTCTGCTTGAATTAGCTGACGTGACAGTGTTTGGTTGCGAGTCAATTCCCCACTTAGTTTTTGGTTAAGAGCTTTTTGTTTTTGTATCGCCAAACCAAGCATGATGCCAGTTAACGTTTGTGCTGAAAGAGACAAGAGTAGGTCAGTGATTTCAAGTTTCGAAACGCCACTTCGCGCAGCAATCAGCGCAATACTGTTCAACATGGTCGCAAGAAGTGCTCCTTGCCAACCATAACGGAATGCAAGCACGATGATTGGAATCGCCATGCAGAATGGCGCAAAGCGGGCAAATTCTTCTGGTAAACTGGTTTGCACGAAAATACTGGCAATCAAAAGCACGCTATAAAGCAAGATATGACGAACTTTGAAGTGGACTTCGTGAGTTAATAAATTTGAGGTAAGCGGGGACCAAGGGCTTCGAAAGAGATAATGCCAAAGTAAATAACACATTGGCAAAACTAATAAGCCGCCAGTAATGCTCGCTAACCATGCCATGTAGGCAGACTGAACATGATATCCAACCGCAAGCACGTTAATGCAAGATGTGACAAGAAGTACCACTGCCAATACCGCCAAATGCTGGTTTTGATCACCTTTGTAATAACGCTTTGCCAAGAAAACCACAGGGATGCTTAATGCGCTGGCTACCAAGACCATTAACCATTGTGGCTGTTCAAGCTGCAGGGCTAACGCTATGGTCAGCCCCCATTCAGCAAGGTAAATTGTTGCCCAGTACTTTGTACGGGTATGCAGTGTTAAGCCTAAACGCAGAGCAAACGGGAACAGCAAGATCGCCAATTCGGCATCGTTCACAAAGTAATAGGCGATCACCCACAAACAGAACCAAGAGCATCCTGTCATGAACAAACCGCAAATTGACGTGATGGTGTAGTTACGCATTAAAATGACTCTTGAGAGAACAGCTTGGCAAGTTCAACGTTGTTCTTCACGGCAAGCTTATCCATGGCATTTGCACGGTGAACGTGAACTGTTTTATGGCTTAAGCCAAGCTCAGTGGCTATTGACTTCACATCCAAACCACGAGCCAATAATTGGCATACTTCGTTTTCTCTGCTAGTCAGTTGAGTTAGCGTTGCCGCTTTGTCACTTGGTGTCGCGAGCTTCAACGCAATATCGGATGTTAGGTAACAACCGCCCGATGCACTGGTTCTTACTGCTTGAATCAACTCGTCTGGGCTACAACGTTTACTTAGGTAACCTTTTGCGCCGAGTTTAAGTGACTTTTCAACCATTGCGGGAGAGTCGTGCACGCTTAACATGACACAAGCAATGCCTGAAGGGATTTCGGCGAGTAGGGTAAGCCCACTTTCGTCTGCCATCGAGATATCTAGAATAACCACATCTGGCTTGCACGCAGGTAATCCCATTCGAGCTTCTGCTACCGAGTTAAATTCACCTACAACATTCATGTCTGTTTCAAGGCTCAACAACTGAGCAAATCCAGAACGAACAATGACATGGTCATCAACAAGCGCTACGTTAATCATCTTAAATACCAAACTTCAGCAATACACAAACGAAAATGAGCTCAATACCAATCGAGATAAATAAGTGTTTAGAAAATTGCGCAGAAAAAATCGCTTAGAGCGAGGCGGAGATTGCCGTTAGCTAGTTGCTCTAACTACAAAATCTCCAACAAAGCTATAAGTGATTTTAGCCAGCAGAATGAACATCTATTTGTTTCGATTGGTATCTAAGCTCAATAGAAACTTACTATGATACTAAATTGACCAAGTTTATTTAATGATCTAGCGCGCTTTGACTGGCAAAGCGCGCTGGTTGATTAAGCTTGGTTTTCTGCGAGTTCAAGCTTCTTCTTGTTTTGACGAATCTTTTTCTCTTCAGCGATAGCAACGAAAGCAAGCAAAACAATACAAATCATTGCTGAGGTATCTAGGGCAGCAAACGTGCCTTTCCAACCCGTTAGGCCAAAGATTGGTGTACCGTCTGCAATCATGCCAAGACCCAGTTTCGCGAAGCTGTCACCAATTAGGTAAGCGAATGTGCCTTTTACCCCGTCTGCCACACTGATTGCTTTTTTAGGAACAAAGCCAACCGCAGCAACACCGATAAGCAGTTGAGGACCAAACACTAGGAAGCCAAGAACAAATAGCGACGCTAGGTACATGAACTCACTGGTTGCGTGTTGGTAGAAATCAAGTGATACGATGATCAAACCCAAAGAAACACAAGCCACTAGCGCACGGCGACCATTTGCAAGGTCAGACAGGTAACCCCACATCAAAGTCCCCACAAGCGCACCCACTTCGAATAGGGTAAAGCCAGAGATTGCTGCTTCTTTTGATAGACCAAGTTCTTGGTATGCGTAAACCGTTGACCATTGGTCGATACCGATACGCACGATGTAAAGGAAGATGTTTGCGAAGCAAAGTAGCCAGATCACTTTGTTCTTTAGAACGTATTCAACAAAGATCTCTTTCTTGGTCATTTGATTGCCTTCAGCCGCTTCGTCTTCTTCGCTGACTGCTTCATCAAATAGCTCTTCTACTTTACCTAGACCGTAGGCTTCAGGAGAGTCGTTACCATAGCGCATACCGATGAAACCAACGATGATCGCAATGATAGAAGGGAACACGAACATGCCGATTACGTGACCGTCAAACAAGTAGTTAGCACCAAACAGAGCAACACCTGCAGCACCCGCACCACCTACGTTGTGAGACATGTTCCAAAGACCTAAGTAAGAACCACGCTTGTTGCGAGGCGTCCACTTAGTGATGGTCGAGTAACTAGAAGGACCCCCAGTACTTTGGAAGAAACCACTTAGTGCGTAGAACGCAACCATCAAGAACAAGCTCGCGCTGCCACCGCCCAGGCTGAAACTGAAACCAAGCATTGCCAGGCCAGAAAGGATAAGCATGAAAGGAAGGAACTGCTTGGTGTTTTTACCATCGGCGTAGTAGGAAACTACGGTCTTACCGATGCCGTAAGTAATCGAGAAACCCAGACCAATCAAACCTAGATCTGTCATCGACAAACCGTAAGTTGAAATCATGTCGTTCTGCGCGACGTTGAAGTTTTTACGGATCAGATACATGGTTAAGTAACCTATGAATACCACTAGGTAAGATTGGATAAATGGCTTGAACCACATTTTTCTGCGTACTTCTACTGGAAGATCGAGGGTAGGTTTTCGGACTTGTTCAAGGAACTTTAGCATCGTGAACTCTCTTGGATTAGTGTGATGCACTTGCGTGCTCGCTTTCTTTTAACTGCAAGCGATTTTAGAGAGTCTTGTTTTGTACCACATGAGAGGAGGGCTTAGATCAACTAAGAAAAATTCCTAGAAAATGACGAATGGATGAAAAATGTGAAAATCATCACATTCTGTATGGGGTATTAAAATTTAATTTGAATTAGATACAATAACCAGCTGCCGTATGAATCTTTATTCCTCTCCTACACTTTCATATACTTGACTGTAGTGGCATAGTGAATTTGGTCACTTAGTTAGAGGTGATATCATCACCTCATAAATTAACAGGTGACATTATGACAAAACGTACAAGACGATTATTTAGCGCAGAATTTAAGTTAGAAGCAGCGCAGTTAGTCCTAGATCAGAATTACTCAGTGAATGAAGCGGCCCAAGCCATGAATGTGGGCAAATCCACAATGGATAAGTGGGTTCGCCAGCTCAGAGAAGAGCGCCAAGGAAAAGCACCCAAAGCTTCACCTATGACCCCAGAGCAAATAGAAATTCGGGAATTGAAAAAGAAGCTGGCTCGCCTTGAATAGCATAATCAAATACTAAAAAAAGCCACGGCTCTCTTGATGTCGGACTCACTGAACAATTCTTGATAATCAAGAAACTCAAGCAGAGCTACAGCGTAAAAAGATTATGCGAAGTCTTCAATGTTCACCGAAGTAGTTATAACTATTGGCTTAAACGCCCAACGGCAATTACTGCTGAAACAGTAAAACTCCGCAGCTTGGTTAGCGAGGCTCACGCCGCAAGCAATGGTTCTGCGGGAGCGAGAACCATTGCTGATATAGTCACAAATCAGGGGGTAAAGCTGAGCCGATACCGAGCAATAAAGCTTATGAAAACTCTTGGCTTAGTGAGTTGCCAAGAACCAAAGTATCGTTACAGAAAGGCTGCACAAGAACATATTGAAATTCCAAATCACTTAGGTCGCCAGTTTGCTGTTACCGTCCCAAATGAAGTCTGGGTTGGCGATGTTACGTATATTTGGGCCGGTAATCGGTGGATGATCCGCTCCAGCTGTTTTGGACACTGAGTTAAGTGAGTACAATCACTAACGAGGTGAACAATGACAACTAAGAAAACTAGAATTAAACATTCCCCTGAATTTAAAGCAGAAGCCCTAAAACTAGCAGAGAGAGTGGGAGTAGCTGCGGCTGCAAGGCAGCTTTCTTTACATGAATCTCAAATCTACGGGTGGCGGAAGAACTCGAAGAAAGACACCAATACTAGTCAGCGAGAACAAGAGCTAGCCGCAGAGGTTGCCAAGCTCAAAAGGCAGTTGGCTGAGCAAGCAGAAGAGCTAGAAATTGTAAAAAAGGCCGCCACCTACTTCGCGAAAAATCTAAAGTAAATTGCTACGAATTTATGCTCGAACACCTGATGTACTTCAATATTGTACGTATGGCTAAGGTATTCGGGGTATCCCGAAGTGGGTTTTATTACTGGGTTAAACATCGCCATAAGGCTAGCCAACGCGAGGCAGTTCGCCAAGAGCTTGATACAAAGGTCAAAGAAGCTTTTGATAACAGCAAAGGCCGAGATGGCTCAAGGCGAATCCAAAAAGAACTGTCTGAGAGCGGTGATAACCACAATGTGAAAACCATTGCGGCCAGTATGAAGCGTCAAGATTTAACGCCGAAAGCGGCACGTAAATTTAAGTGCACGACAGACAGCAAGCATCAAATGCCAGTTGCTCCAAACTTGCTGGCTCAGAACTTTAACGCAGCGGCTCCGAATGAAAAATGGGCGGGAGACATCACCTATGTTGCGACAAGCGAAGGCTGGTTGTACTTGGCAGTAATTATTGACCTTTACTCAAGACAAGTAATCGGATGGTCTATGGATACCAGAATGACGGCTACGCTGGTCTGTGATGCTCTATCAATGGCTTTGTTCCGTCGCGAATTTCCTGAGCAGGTTATCGTTCATAGTGATCGAGGTAGTCAGTACTGCTCAAAAGATTATCGAGACCTCATAACTGTTTATAATCTAAAGCAAAGTATGAGTAGGAAAGGAAACTGCTGGGACAATGCTTGTGTTGAGAGCTTCTTCCATTCGATGAAAGTTGAAGCGATCCAATATGAGCCGATTATGACGAGAGACCAGATGCGTCAAACGATCTTCGAGTACATAGAGGTTGATTATAATCGGACAAGAAGGCACAGTGCTCTTGGGTATCTAAGCCCTGTTAACTTTGAACAGCAAAATGTCGCTTAATGAAGTGTCCAGTCTGGCTGGAGCAGATCATCAGACCCCAATAACAGCACGCTCTACATGTGGGTGTTTGAAGGCAAGCAGAACGTGTATCAGAATTCGAGCCTGACGATTCCTCAGAACCGAGCCTATAGCATTAGCTCACCTCAGGTTTTAAATCACGAGCGCGCCATCGAATGGAGTGAGGACTCGCTGAATATCCGCGCGTTTGCGTTTCAAGCTGGGGAGTATCAGGTGGTGCTCGGCATGAGTATCAACCACCATATTTTGTTTTTGGATAAACTCGACTGGATTTTGTTTTGGGCGCTCGGTTTGGCGTTTGTGATTTCTTCCGCGTTGAGCGGTTGGATTGTAAAACGTGGGTTGAAGCCGATTGTGGGGTTGAATCAGCACATTCAACAGATATCCCCAGAGCAAATGGGCATTCGTCTCGACCCCGATTCGTTGCCAATAGAACTGCGCGAGTTAGCCAACAAACACAACGCGATGCTCGATAGGTTGCAAACTGGTTTTCGCCGCTTGAGCGAGTTTTCTTCTGATATAGCACATGAGTTAAAAACGCCACTCACCAACATTACTACGCAAAATCAGGTCATTTTAGGTGCATGTCGAACGCCTGAGGAATATCAGGATGCGATTGCCTCAACGTTAGAAGAACTCAACCGCATCACGAAAACCATCAACGATTTGCTCTACATTGCCAAGGCTGAAAACAAGCTCATTCATCGCCATGACGAAGTGTTTGCGGTGCGGGAGGAAATCGACCGCTTGGTCGCGTATTTTGAAATATTGGCCGAAGATGCCGAGGTTCGAATCGTGAACTCAGGCGACGGTCAGCTCTATATGGACAAAAACATGTTTGAGCGTGCGGTGGGCAACTTGCTCTCCAACGCGATTCGCCATGCGTATGCTGATTCAACCATTGTGATTGACGTTCAAGAGGTTGATGAATGGGTTACGATATCGGTCAGCAACCAAGGTGACTCCATTGCCGAGCAAAACTTACCGTACCTTTTCGACCGATTTTATCGCGCAGATAAATCTCGCCAACATGTAGGTAGCGTCGGTGCAGGGCTAGGTTTGTCGATTACCCAATCTATCGTGCAAGCGTATGAAGGACAGATAAAAGTAACATCAGATAAAGACAGGACGCGGTTTGTTTTGATGTTGCCATCGGCAGGTGTCAATGGAAGTGATAAGTCCGTTGAAGCATAAAAGGCAAACCTTGGCTTGCCTTTTGAGACTCAAACTCGTTTTTATTTGGGTTATTGGCCCAGTTGATGAGCGGTTAGAATTGCAGAGTAGACATTTTCTGCCGTCACTGGGAATGGCATATTGTGGATGGTTTCTCCCTCGGCCGTTGAAGCTTCGGCGACCTCGCGCAATTTATCGTGATTAAGCTCTTTAACGCCCATATCAAATAAGTTGGTTGGTAGACCTACCGATCGGCAGAAGGCGAGAACCGTATTAATCTCTTCCATCGCTGCGTTTTCTAGCACCAGTTGAACAAGTGTGCCGAACGCGACTTTCTCACCATGATAGAGATGGTGACACTCTTCGAGCTTGGTTAGGCCGTTATGAATAGCGTGAGCGCCTGCTAGGCCACTGCTTTCAAAACCTATACCGCTTAGGTATGTATTGGCTTCAATAATATTTTCTACCGCTTTGGTGCTCACACCATTTTCTACCGCAGCTTTTGCTTTTACACCATCTTCAAGCAAGGTTTCATAACAGAGCTTCGCAAGAGCTTGCGCTGAACGCGTCGCTAAACCACCTGCCATTGTTGCCTTACCAGAGGTCATGTTGGCACGAGCTTCAAAGTAGGTGGAGAGCGCATCGCCCATCCCCGATACCAGTAGGCGAACAGGGGCTTTGGCGATGACTGATGTATCCATGATGACCATGTCTGGATTTTTAGGGATCATCAAATATTCTGCAAACTCACCTTCAGGTGTGTATATCACCGCAAGAGCAGAGGTTGGCGCATCAGTCGAGGCAATCGTAGGAACCACCACGACAGGAATTTTGGTGTAAAACGCAACGGCCTTAGCTGTATCTAAGGTTTTACCGCCACCAATACCGACAATGACATCGTGTTTTTGAGTGGCACAAATGTCCGTGATGCGTTCAATCTCAACGCGTGAACATTCGCCACCAAAAATGTTCATAGTGAGTGGAAGCTTTTCGTCAGCAAAGCTTTGTTTGACGTCATCACCAACCAGGTTAGTCACGAACTCATCGGCAATGACTAACGGACGTTCACCTAATGTTTTCACATAGTGAGCGATAGATGTAAGTACTTGTTCACCTTGGACGTATTTGCTTGGGCTGATAATAATTTTGTCCATAATTCAAACCTTTAACCTTTTTTATGTGTGTTTTGGACTGCAATGAAAATCCATTGTAGCGATAAGGTTTATATTAGGTTTGGTGAGGTAAGTGGTGAAGGATATCTCTGGTTTTGTTCCATGCTTTTATGACCTCGGTGTCAAACCGACTGTCAGAAGTAATAAGCATTAGTATGCTTTATGGCGCCGATCACTATTCAAGCGAATTCGTCGTTTTTCGTTTCATATTGAAACGAAAATACCGAAGTCGTTGTTTCAATATGAAACGGATTGATTTTTGTTGAGCACGTTTTTTCTCTGTTTAAGATGAATTCATACCCTACATAAAAATATAAATGGAATGAGATAGAACGATGAAAAAGTTAATTAACCAAGTCGATGATGTTGTATTGCAGCAAATGGAAGGCCTGGCATTGTCCCGCCCTGAGCTAAAAGCCAACTACGAGCCTCGTTACATGTGGCATGAGGAAACGCCGGGGCAAGTGGCATTGGTTTCTGGTGGTGGCTGTGGTCATGAACCTTTGCACGCAGGTTTTATTGGTAAAGGCATGCTGACAGGCGCCTGCCCTGGTGAGGTATTTACTTCACCTACGCCTGATCAAATGTACGAATGTGGCAACCAAGTGAATACTGGAGAAGGCGTGCTATTTATCATTAAAAACTACACCGGCGACGTATTGAATTTTGAAACGGCCGTGGAGCTGCTTCATACCGATGGCATCAAAGTTGGGTCGGTGTTGGTGGATGACGATGTTGCGGTCAAAGACAGCTTGTATACCGCTGGTCGCCGTGGCGTTGCTGGAACGGTATTGGTTGAGAAGTTAGTTGGGGCTGCCGCGAACAAAGGTTATTCGTTGGAGCAATGTGAAGCTCTGGCTCGTCGCGTTAATAATCACTGTCGCTCATTTGGCGTGGCGCTTAATGCTTGTGTTGTGCCAGCGGCGGGTAAACCATCTTTTGTTCTGGAAGATGATGAAGTGGAGTTTGGTGTTGGTATCCATGGTGAACCAGGTATCAAGCGAGTGAAATACACCGATGTCGATACGTTAGTGGATGAAATGTTTACTGAAGTTGCTGAAAACACACCTTATCAGCGCACTTTGCGTATTTGGAATCGTGACGAAGGTGAATGGGGTGAAGTGGAATCCAGCATTGAGCCTTTTGCTGCTGAACACGACTACATTGTGATGGTGAATGGTATGGGTGGTACGCCAACTTCAGAGCTTTACGGGGTGTACCGCCGTCTTGCTCATAACTGCGAGCAAGCGGGGTTCCGTATCGTGCGTAATATGGTTGGTAACTTCTGTACGTCACTCGATATGGAAGGCGTTTCAATTACGTTGCTGAAAGCAGATAAAGAGATGTTGGAGCTGTTTGATGCTCCTGTCGATACGGCCGCGATCAAGTGGTAACAGGGGGGAGCAAACATGCAAATTGAAAAACAACATATCGTTCACTGGTTAGAGCTATGTGCAAAAACGTATCAAGAGAATCAAGATTTTCTGACCGACCTTGATCGTGATATTGGTGACGCAGACCATGGTCTCAATATGAACCGAGGCTTTAAAAAAGTCGCGGAAAAACTGCCGCAATTTGCGGACCAAAATATCGGCAGCATTCTCAAGAATACGGGCATGACCTTGCTTTCTAGTGTCGGTGGGGCAAGTGGCCCGCTGTATGGCACGCTGTTTATTCGCACGGCTGCCGCTGTCGGAACTCGAGAGCAACTAACGTTTGAAGAGTTGGTTGATGCACTAAAAAGCGGTGTGGATGGCGTGGTGTCTCGTGGTAAAGCGGAACTGGGTGATAAAACCATGTGTGATGTTTGGTTACCCGTTTTAGTTAGCGTGAAGGCGTCGTTAGAAAATGGCATGAGCGCTGACCATTTATTGAATGAAATGGTTGAGCTAGCAGAAACGAACGCGGTTGCCACGATTGAAATGTTGGCGAAAAAAGGGCGAGCAAGCTATTTAGGTGAACGTAGTATTGGTCACCAAGACCCCGGCGCAACCTCTTCTTTGTTAATGATTAAAGCACTACAGCAGGCAATAGGAGGTAATTAAGATGGTGGGAATTGTAGTTGTATCTCATAGTCGTCGCCTTGCAGAAGGGGTGGCCGAACTTGCCACCCAAATGACGCAAGGCAAAGCCAAGCTTGCGATTGCGGCTGGGATTGATGATCCAGAGAACCCGATCGGAACCGATGCCATAGCCGTGATGGAAGCGATTGAGCAGGTACATGATCAACAAGGGGTTGTTGTGTTGATGGATCTTGGCAGCGCGTTGCTTAGCACGGAAATGGCTCTGGATCTGATTGATGATCATGTGAGGGAAAATGTCACCCTTATCTCGGCCCCCATTGTTGAAGGGACCATGGCGGCGTCGGTGGCTGCTGCTGCCGGGCTACCTTTATCGACGGTAGTCGAAGAGGCACAGAATGCGTTAAGCGTAAAACGTGAGCACCTTGGTGATCAGCCACTAACATCCGCTGAGATAGCGCCAGTATCAGAGAACTTTGAGCAAGAACGGACATTTGATTGGGTAGTGCAAAATCCGAATGGATTACATGCTCGTCCCGCTGCGGCCATTGTTGGTGCACTCGCGCCTTTTGACTGCCAATTATGGTTGAAAAAAGGCGAGCGCCGTGTAAACGCGAAAAGCTTAAACAGCATTGCGAAACTTGGCGTTCGTAGCCAAGAGACGATCACGCTGTGCGCACTCGGCTCTCAATCCAGTGAAGCAATCAAGGAATTTGAAGCCTTAGCTAGTGAGCACTTCGGAGAAAAAGAGGCGGTTGAGCAAGGCATTATCGAATCTGAAGAGAGCACGGATACTTTGCTCGATGACATGGTCCCTAATCAGATTGAAGGTGCTGTTGTTGGTCTTCGAGTCAATGACGGTATCGCTACTGCTCCAGTTGTCCTTTTTACTCATGAAATGCCAGTTGTGCCTGAACGTGATTTCCAAAGTGAACAAGATGAAATTGAACGGGTTAAGCATGCGATAGGCGTGGTTGTTCAACATTTGCAGGAGCAAGCGAAGCAGCCGAAAGGGGAAATATTTTCTGCTCATAGCATGATGCTCAGTGACCCAGAATTATGGGCATCGGTCGAGTCGCGAATTCAAACGGGCATGATAGCCGAGCAAGCTTGGATAGAATCACTGCAAACGTTAGCCGACGAGTTTCGCCAGGCTGAAAGCCAGTACATGCGGGAACGCGAAGCTGATGTGCATGATATCGCACGCCAGGTTATGGTTGAAATGACAGGTGTAACGCCTAATGCCATCGACATTAAGGAACCGAGTATTTTGTTGGCCCGCGATCTGATGCCTTCTGATGTGGCCGGGCTTGATAAATCGAAAGTGCTTGGTATCTGTTTGAGTGAGGGAGGGAAAACCTCTCACAGTGCGATTCTTGCTCGTGCGATGGGGATTCCTGCCATCGTTAAAGCTCAGGGCTGCCTTGATGCTGTGCGTGCTGGTCAAGTGGTGACTATTGATGGCTTTCGAGGGCATTTATGGTTCTCTCCTTCTGATGCCGTACAGCAGGAATTAGAAGCTCAGCAAATTGAGTGGCAAAACTCACGACAAAGTGCACTAGCGAGTGCTCAGCAAGCCGCAGTCACCTGTGATGGTGTCCATATTCCAGTATTCGCCAATATTGGTGGACCGAAAGATATTGATGATGCACTAACATCAGGAGCTGAGGGCGTTGGTCTATTCCGGACTGAGTTTCTATTTCAAAACAGTGATGAGTTGCCGACTGAGGAAGCGCAATACCAAGTGTATCGTGATATTGCCGCCGCACTTGGTGATAAGCCACTTACGATTCGTAGTCTAGATGTTGGCGGTGATAAGCCTTTAGTCGCTTACCCTATGCCAGCGGAAGATAATCCATTTTTAGGTCTGAGAGGGGTGCGGTTGTGCCTTCAACATGAGTCATTGTTTACCGCCCAACTTCGAGCCATTCTGAGAGCCTTTCACGAGCAACCGAATATTCAATTGATGATACCGATGGTGGCTCAGGTTGAAGAAGTGAGAAAAGTAAAAGCGCTGTTGGCACATCAAGCAAACCAACTCGGCTTGGATGCGACTCATTTGCCTGTCGGTATTATGATTGAGGTACCCGCCGCGGTATTAAATGCAGATGCGTTAGCACAAGAAGTCGACTTTTTCTCTATTGGCACCAATGATTTGACTCAATATGTTATGGCAGCCGATCGAGGCAACGCTGCCGTTGCTGAATTGGTGAACTACTTTGAACCATCGGTACTAAAAGCCATTGAACTCACTTGTGCAGCAGGCGATCGCGCGGGCATACCGGTCAGTATGTGCGGTGAGATGGCTGGTGATCCAAATGCCACAGAAACATTACTTCGTGTTGGGTTACGAAAATTCAGCGCCAGTTCGAGTATGCTACCGGGACTAAAAGCGCAGATTCGTCAGTTGTCTGTCGATGTTTAATCGATACCTTTATCGTTAGTACATGTATACCGGCGTGCTTACGCCGGTTTTACTTTTGTAGGAACGCCACTTCTTGGCTTAATACAGCTTCATTTGCTCCTGCAGCCCAAACTTATTAATTTTTCTCCATAAGGTCGTGCGGCCAATTTGCAATGCTTTCGCCATATCATGCATTTTGCCATCACACTGATTCCAAGCCTGAACGATAGCTCTTCTCTCGGCTTCTTCTAACGTGATTACTGGCGTATTTTCTGCGGTATGGCGAGAATTCAGTTTAATGTCTTCAGGAATATCGTTCAGCTTGATTAAGTTGGAACTGCGGTTCAGCAAAATTCGCTCAGTTCGGTTTCTTAATTCAGAGTTGTTGCCTGACCAACGAAAATTCATCAACGCTTCCAGTGCGACTGGCTCTATCGAGATCGTCACATTGTGGCGGCGTTCATAATGGCTGATAAGCTGCTGGACGAGAAATTCAATGTCTTCTTTACGCTTTCGTAGTGGCGGAATATGCAGTTCGTTCGAGGAGATTTCATAATAAAGTTGCCGACCAAATGAGCGCTGAGTGACATACTCGCTGATCTCTGAAGCGGTGCTCGTAATAAGTTGAAAGTCTACGGGGATCAATCGCAAACTGTCGCTGCGGCTGACGAGCCCAGTTTTTAACAACTTAAGTAGCACGGCTTGTAAATCGGGTGACAGATATTCCACCTTTTCCAAAAAGAGCGTGCCGCCATGGGCGAGTTCAAACTTAGAGGGCATGCCTTGCCCCTCGTCGTATCCCAGGGTTTCTTTGACCAGTTGCTCTGTATTGATGGAGCGGCAGTTGAGCGTAATGATCGGCCCTTCTTTGTAGGTGCTTTCGTTATGAATCGCCATGGCGAGAGTGGCTTTTCCTACACCTTCTTCACCTGTAATTAGAATCGGTGATTTGGACTTTATGGCCCGTTTTGCCACGGTAATGACGTGCTTCATTTTTCGTGAAATAACAGGCAAAGTGCTGAATGTATAGCGCGCACTGCCACCTATTTGTTGTTGAGCAAGTTCGCGAATTTTATCGATGGGGTGCAAAAACAATAAGTGCGTGCCGTCGTTGAGTGGACGCAAGGTAATGATCGCTTCAACAAACTCGCCACGAACCTCTACCGTTGTGAGCTTGCGGTTGATGCTTGCACCCGACTCAAGACTATTGAGGACATTCGGCGGGAAACGTAAAACAGAAAAGACTTCTTTATCCAAAACCTGACTGGCTTCAATGTTTAACAAACGCTCTGATTGATGATTTACCATGGTAATACGGCTTTCTTCATCCCAGGCCAGAAGGCCATCATCCATGCATTCTAACGTTGCGTTGTGCGCACAAGTGAGGCGGTTAATGTTTTCTTGTTCCGACTGAATATGGATTTGCAAACTGACTTCTTTCGCGCTCGACGCGATGATGACTAAGTTTTCTTTCTTATAGCTCTCTGCTTTTTTGAGAAGGCATGTTGTGCCGCGTAACTTGCCAAATTGGTCGAAAACAGGTGCTGCTACAGAGGCATAAGAATGTAAGTGGCGATTGAAATGTTCTGCTGCGAAAACTTCACTCGGGATATGAGTACTAATACAGAGATTGACCGCATTTGTGCCAATTTTTCCTTCAGATAGAAAACAGCCTTGTTTAATGCCGAGCGCCTGCATCTCTTGCTGCATAGAGTGATGTCCCACAACGGAAAGAACGCAGCCGTTGCCGTCAGTTACCATCAATAGCAGGTCTTCGTCTCCTAGCATGTCGTAAGTGTCTTCAAGTACGGTCGTGGCGCATTCGATGAGGTGCTCGTTGCGTTTCATCAGAGATGAGAAGGTAAATCCAGAGGCAATATGTGGCTTTGACCAGGTGTAAGGACTGCATTGCTTTATGCAACGCTCCCACGACTCAAGTACGGGAGTGCGGGAAAATTCTGGAGATACCCAATGGTGTTTCTGGAAAAACGCCCATTTGGTTTTAGTGTCTTCGATTAAAAGCATGCCATACCGTTTCAATACTAGCGATAGATTGGTCTGATATTACAGGGACATACGAATATGGACTGTGATGGCTTTCACGCACGTCATACAGAAAGGACACGTAAAGAAAAGGTAACTATTCACCCAGGAGCTATTGACAGCAAATTTATGTGACTGAGTTAACTTGATCCCACATCCAACTTGAGTGATCTTTTTGTGGTGGCAATCTGGAGGTATGAATAAGAAAACATTACCTCCACCGCCAGATTTCGATTCGCCTGAAGAGGCGAAAGACATCATCCACTTTTTATGGAATAAGCTGGCAGAGCTTGAAGACCGACTAAATCAAAATAGTCGAAACTCTTCTGTGCCATCATCTCAACAACCCCTGCATAATAAAGCTAAGAATACTTCGCCAAATCGGAAGAAATCTGGAAAAAAGCAAGGAGCTCAACCAGGTCATAAAGGCCATCGCCGACTGCTTCACCCTGTTGAAGACAGTGCCTCGGTTGAGCAATATTTACCGAATAAGATATGCCACTGCGGTGGGTGTGTTATTCCAAATCGAAAACCTTATAAACGACACCAAATCTTTGACTTGCCAGATATCTCATACACGCTTGTTGAACATCAAATCTTTAAAGGCGAGTGCGCATGGTGTGGTGATAAACACCAAGCGGAGCTTCCAGAGTATGTGCCCGATGTTCAAATGGGGCCAAATCTACATAGCTTTATCGCAATCCAGGCGACGCAGCACCACCAAAGCATAGGTAAAATACAATCTATGTTGAAAGACGTCTTCCAGCTTAACTTCTCAACAGGTGCAATATCAGCGGCGCAAGGACGAGTCACTGAATACTTAGCCGATACTCATACTCAAATTCATGAAACAGTCAAAGCATCTAAACTGATTATGGCTGATGAGACTTCGCATCAGCGCAATAATGATAAACGCTGGATGTGGGCCGCACTCAGCAATGACGAAGCCTTTTTCCAAATTAACAGTGGAAGAAACCAACATGCTGCCAAACGACTACTTGGTGAAGCGGTTTCACACCTTTTAGTGACTGACCAATATTCTGCCTACAAATATATCGACGAATCTAAGCGCCAATTATGCTGGGCTCACATATTAAGGAACGTCATCGCTATCGAGGAGAGCGTTTGTCCTGAAAACCAAAAAATCGGAGAAAAACTCGCTTTAATCGCTCATGGCGTATTCAGGTGTCATCACCGATATATCGAAGAAAAAATTACCGAAAGCCAATATTACCGCCGACTCAGGCGATTACGAAAGAGCTGGCTTCATTGGCTCAAATTGGGTAGTTATCAATGCTCAAAACGATATCGAGGTAGATGTCGAAACCTCATCGCTGATGATGCCATGGTCTGGCGGTTTATGGACGACTCCGAGTGCCCGTTAACAAACAACGCAGCGGAGCGAGTTCTCCGTAATTACATACTGATGAGGAAGTGTTGTTACGTGACTCGCTCATATCGAGGCGACCAGTTCCGCGAACGAATGTTCTCGCTGATAGAAACAGCCAAACTTCAGCAGGTCTCTGCTTATAAATGGCTGCGTGAAATCGTCGAACATCACATGTTGAGAGTTGATTATCAGGCGCCAGTATTTTTTAGCGTAAACCGTCGTCAATAGCTCGTGGGTGAATAGTTACCTATAAACAAATTACCAATACGAGTGGATTCTGAGATAAATCTGGAAAGGTACAAAGGAAAAGGCATTTGAGCCTTTTCCTGAAAATTAAACACATTTAAGAATGCGGTCTATATCTGCCCTAAATGATTTATGCCCCAAAACCAGTTGGTATGTAACCCTACAGGCGACACTATAATTAGAGTTTCTAATAGATTTTATTATGTGAAATGTTAAAACTTTATTGTGCTGATACTTGCACTTGAGTTCGGGAAAAAGCCGTTTGTCGCACACAATACTAATCGATTCCAGAACAATTGGTTCGAATTGAATTTAACTTATCCCTGAATTCAACTCCGAACTGCGACATTTACCTTCGGATAGTTGCTTCGATGTGATAAGCAATATACTTTAACAATATAATCAATTTTATACTTATGTGGATGAATATGGATATACAGCAAAAGTTAATATCTTGGGGTGATTTCTTAAGTAAAATGGATATGTACGACGACTTAGCCGACGTATCAGAGAATATTCAAAGTCAATTAATCGCTATTGTATCGTGGGCAAATAAGGCTCAGTTAGATATCTACCCAGTTGATATTGACAATCAATTTCGGGTTGGTCGACGTTCATTACAAGCTCAAAAAGCAGAAGCAAACTTTAAAAGTATCCAGATTCAAAATTCTAAAATTAAGTTAGATGGTGATGATTTCAGTTATGAACTCTTAGATGACTTAACGCCTACATTGAAACATTTTTCAGAAGCACATGAAATTGATCGTGAGTCTTATTGGCCAATAGATTACCGAAACAGTATGACAGCAAAAGATTCAATAAATACAAGTAACCTTGATGAAGGTATGCATCAACCCATGAGCAGTTTAAACAAAATTCTATATGGTCCACCAGGCACAGGTAAAACCTATCATACCATTGAAGCTGCGGTAAAAGCAGCCGAGCCAAATTTTACATGGGAAACTAGAGAAGAACTAAAAAAAGAGTACCAGTCTTTAGTTGAAAAAAATCGTATTCGGTTTGTTACCTTCCATCAAAGCTATGGTTATGAAGAGTTTGTTGAGGGCTTAAAAGCTTCTACAAATGAAAGTGAGCAAATTACTTATGCGGTAGAAGATGGGATTTTTAAAAGTATAGTTTCTGATGCCACAAAATTTCGAATCAATAAAGATATAAAAGAAGATAAGGATTTTGATTCGTTGTGGGATAAATTTTTAGAACAATTTACAGATGAAGAAAGTGGAGTAAGAATAAAAACAAAGCGAACTACTTTTATTGTCACAGATATAAGTTCAAATACGATACATTTTGAGAAATCTCAAGGTGACTCTGTACACTCATTGAGTATAAAAACCTTGAAAGCTATTTTTGATGGTGAGCGAGTTATGAAAGGTGGGTTGAACCCATATTATTCAGGGTTTGTTAATTATTTAAAAGAGTTATCTAATAAATCAAAATTGGTAAAAACCGAACGTAAGAACTTTGTGTTAGTTGTTGATGAAATTAACCGCGGCAATATTTCGAAAATATTCGGTGAGCTTATTACGTTAATTGAACCTTCAAAGCGCAAAGGTGAAGATGAAGCACTTGAATTAACTCTACCTTATTCTTCTGAAATTTTTTCTGTGCCGAACAACCTACATATCATCGGTACCATGAATACTGCTGATCGCTCATTAGCAATGATGGATACCGCATTACGTCGTCGTTTTGATTTTGTGGAGATGATGCCAAAGCCAGAGTTGTTGACGGATGTAATAGTTAACGGTATTGATTTAAAAGAATTATTAATCAAGCTGAATGAAAGAATTGCAATTCTCTACGATCGTGAGCATACCTTAGGTCATGCTTTCTTTATGCCAGTGAAAGTGCTTTATAGTAACGGAAAAGAAAATTTAGCGTTTAAAGAGCTACAAACAGTATTTAAAAACAAAATCATCCCGCTTCTGGAAGAGTACTTCTTTGAAGATTGGAGCAAGATTCGTCTTGTGCTAGGTGACAATCAAAAAGCGTTAGGCTTTCAATTTATTACAGAAGAAGTACAGACTCCACAACAATTGAAGAACTTGTTTGGAAGTAATCATAAGCTTGATGAATATGGTCAGTCGGTGGTGAATTATCGTTTGGCTGATGATAAAAGCAATGTTTGGCTTGATCCAAGGGCTTATATTGGCATCTATTCGCCTAAATTAGTTGAAGCTACTGATGTTCAAGAAAGGGCATCGGCTGAAACGCATGGTGAGGAAAGTCAATAACCATGCATACCACAGTGTTCGAATATGGTTATTTGACCTACGAAAAATCCGCTTGTGACACTCTGCAAGCGGAGTTGATTTCTAAAACTGCCTTTGAGTATCTCAAAGAAGTTAGTTTAAGTGCATCACAAACAAATACCGCTAAGTGTTTAAATTTAACTATGCGTTATGGTTATGAGCTAATTCAAGTCAAAAACTATGGTGAGCTTACGAGAAGATAGTGTACATAGGTATTAAGAAGCGGCTCTGGCCGAAAGCCAGAGCCTGTTTTGATTAGATATTGGACTGATAATTCCAGGGCAAGAACTGTTGTGGATTAGCCTTAACTTCACTTTCCATTCGCTGTATCGTATTAAAGTAATCCAGCACATTTATACCCGCTTCGGCTGATGTCGCTATCATCGCCATGATCACATCCGCAATGCTCGCACCAGCCTGTGTTTTATGGAACAGGGCATTTTTTCGGTTGCGAGCAACTAGCTTGAGTGCTTGCTCCGCTCGGTTATTATCCAGCTGTGCTCCCTCGAGACGGCAGAAGGCGGTCAGCCCCTCATAATGCTTAGTAAAATAATTAATTGCTTTACCAAGCCCGCTGTTTTCTTCTGTACTTCCCCTGTTCAGCTCGGCCTGACCCCAGTTTCGGATCTGCTCCATTACCGGAAGTGATAGCTTTTTATGCCAAGCTAACCGTTGCCCCGCGTTAAGTCCTAGCTCCCTGGCTTCATCATCGTGTCGCCAGATTTCACCATACCACTGTAGTACTTGCTCCACTTCATCTGGAAACTGATTAAGGACTTCGGCAAACTGCCGTCGTCCGTGACTGTTGCACAGACTGTGTTCGACCACGTAATCAAGCGATGGGCGGTTGCTGGATAAGGCATCACTCATCAATATCGGGGGCGCGAGTGTCCGGCCACGGTCATGTAAAATCTCGTCGATGAACTCGCCGGCATGACCGATATTGGTCTGATACAACACGACAGTACGACCCTCTTTTAAGCCCGCGACTAAACCGGAGCTGTAAACACCACTGCGCTCTCGGGTTTTTGTTCCATTTCTCTGCGGCTTTTCTATCGGGACTTTGTCTAAAATTCGGTTGGTCGTGTCATCTAAATAATAGTGCTCTGCGTTTGCGGCAAACACTCTTAACAAGTTATAAATGGGTTGCAAGCTATTGGCGACTAACTCGACTTGGTCAAAGATGGTTGAGGCGGTCAGTTTAATCCCCATCAGCGCTTGCGTACTCTCCTGACGATAGTAGGGTGCACCTGCAAAAAACTTGTGAAGAGCCATCAGGCTGCGGGCACTGTAACCATACTTCTGGCTTGGCTCTCCATCATTTATCACGTCATTAGGTAACTTGGCAGTGAAGTACTGACCACAGGCATTGCAACGTAGCCGCTCCATAACGTGTTGCTCTGGGACGAACGGACTTTGCCCAGTGATCCGCAACAGCGTAGCGGGCTCGTATTTATATAACTTGCCTTTTTGACACTCGGGGCAACTATCGCCTTTCTTTAGATCGTCCAGTTTATGCTGAGTGACTTTCGGTTTCACTGGTGGTGTGCTGGGTTGGGTATTTTTAGGCTTAGGACGTTTTTGACCGCGGTTTTTGTTTTTCTTATTTTTCTGGCCGAGTAGAGTGTCCATCGTTTCTGATGACTTGACCATGCCAACCAACTTACGCAATTTATGCAGGGTGATATCGTTATCAGACAGACGCTCTTGCAAGGCAGCCAGCGTCTTTAATGCCTTCAACAAGATGTGGCAATCTTCCGCACTCAGTGCTAAGTCGTGCTCCTTTGCCTCGTGCACTCGCTGGATAAGCCCGTCCAGCTCTTCGCTGTCAATATCGGTAAAGTCTTGCGCCATTTAAGTTCCTGTCGGCTGGCTTGCAGTGCTGATGCGCTCAATTATTCCAGCATTGTGGGATCAGTCAACATGATCGTGAGGATCGATAACTTAAGGGGGAATAGTGTGCGTACGGTCATACTTTTTGCCAGCCAGGCAGCCCCACCAACAGAGCTTTAAGCTGCTTCGCGGCGACAGGGGTCACCCCATCTTGGTGATGACGGGGCCAATCTTGAAAGCGGCCTTTGCTCAGGCGTTTATTGATTAACCAGAAGCCAGAGCCGTCATAACATAATGCTCTAAGCATGGTTTGACGGCGGTTGGTAAACACAAACAGGGTTCCGCTACGAGGCGACTGTTTTAGCTGATGACGACACAGGGCGGCGAGTCCATCAATACCACAGCGAAAATCGGCTGGTTGAGTCGCAAGCAGGATTTTACTCTCAGCAGTCAGGTGGATCATTTTACTTCTCCTGCTTCTTGTATCAGAGCTCGCAATAAGTCAGGAGAGACAAGGCCGCTGATACAGATCTGACTTGAATTAGGAAGAGTGAGCTGAAGGCTCAGGTCTGATTTAGGTAGTAAATCAGGCTCTATCTGTAACGGAACAAAATCAGGAGCGGACGACTTAACGGGAAGTTGCTTGCGCCAGTCATTGAGCTGGGTGGTGCAGATCCGTAGTGCTTTGGTCACGTGACTGATCGGATATTCTTCAAGCAGCTTGAGTGCTAAGCAGCGTAGTTCATCGGGGATACTGGCATGTTTATTAATGCGGGTTTGTCGCCAGTGCTCAAAGTCAGCAGTGGCCTGAATCAGGTTTTTCTGGTTTTGCATGGTGCCTTCCTTATATTGGATAAGCACTTAGTAAACCAGAGCTGGCGAGTTAAGTTGAGCTATGCTGCCGTAAGCTCACAAACTATGTAGGTGTATTATTCACACCTACTGGTGAGCATATTGAAATTTTGCCAAAAGTAGGTCGTAAAACCTCGGATGATCAGCTAGCAATTACGGAATCCCGTGATACGTTACTTATGATGCTGAAACATTTAGGTTCATTTCGCTATGTATTATCTAGCCAAGGCAATGTGGCTAGTAAAGAAATGCCTCTTTTAGAGGTATTCATTAGTCAGTTTTTACACTGCGTTAATACATTAGTTAAAAAAGGGCTAAAAAGTGATTATGTGTCTAGGGCTGATAATTTATTTTATCAAAAGGGTAAGTTGCTTGTATCTAAGCAGTTAAGGCACAACCTGGTTAATAAACATAAGTTTTATGTTGAACATGATGAGTATTTAATTGACCGTCCAGCTAACCGTTTAATCAAAACCGCTCTGCTAAAACTGACAAATGTGACACGTCTATCAGTAAATCAGAGACTGTTGAGAGAGCTTCAGTTTGCCTTTGTTGATGTACCTTTCTGTAAATCCATTGAGCAAGATTTTAACATGCTTAAACTTGGTAAAGGCATGAAAGATTATCAAACATCATTAGATTGGGCGAAATTAATTTTAGAGGGGATTTCACCACTAAGCATGAAGGGTGGTAATCAGGCTTTATCATTGATGTTTCCGATGGAAATGGTATTTGAAAATTATGTCGCAGCAATATTAAGAACACAATTGAAAAGTGGTATTGAGCTGACAACACAAGCTCGTACAAATTATCTCGTTACCCACAATCAAAGGCGTCAGTTTCAACTAAAGCCGGACCTGCTACTTACTTTCACTGATGGTTCTAAAGTGGTGTTGGATACCAAATGGAAGTTAGTCGATTTAACTCAAAATAATTTTGGTTTATCTCAATCAGACTTTTATCAAATGTTTGCTTATGGACAAACATATTTAAGCGGTAAGGGAGATCTGTACTTGATTTACCCGGAACATGAAGGATTTACAAAGCCCATTGAGCATAGCTTTGATTTTTCCGAGGATCTTAAGTTATGGGTTATTCCTTTTTCTATGAGTACTAAGAATCCAAATGGTGTTTTACTACCTGATAACGGTCGTTCATTTATATCGATTGATGGATAATTACTTGCTGAAATTTGCCATTCATATCTGATTCAATGATTTTATAAGTTTACAAACTCCCTATCTCTGAAGAACAGCGGATAATGATATTCATCGACTCAAGGGGTGAAATATGAATACATTACAAGCAAGTCATCTTGAATCTATCAAAAGAAAATTGCTCGAAGAGGAAATGTTGATTACGGTGGTTCAGCATGCTGATACTGTCGAGATTCAGTATAGTAACCGTCAATTGCTGTCTAATGAACTTGATCAGCCAACGATAATAACTTGTTGTTTAGATGGTAGAATAATTGTTTTAGACCCAAGTCTTGGCGTATTAAAGTTTCGTGATTTTACTAGCTGGGTATATTGGTTCGATATTTAAAGAGTACAGGGAACGATGAAGAAAATACTATTAGCCATCGTCGGCAGTAAGCCTCAGGTGTTAACAGAAGTCATTTATGGTCTTTATCAATCTGGTCAAACTTTACCTGATGAAATTCGGGTGATCACCACTCGTAGTACTCGCGATAAAATTACTAGCCAACTTTTTAAAGAAGGGTATTGGCAGTCATTGATTAACGAATATCAACTACCTGCTATCAGTTTTGATGAAAGCAATATTTCAGTGTTGGAAGATAAGAATGGTTATCAACCTTTCGATGCTAAACAAGATGAAGATCAGTCGGTCATGGCGGATTGTATTATCCAAACCGTTTCAGAATTAACCCGAGATACAAATACAGCCGTTTGTGCTTGTCTGTCTGGTGGTCGCAAAACCATGGCTTTCTATCTTGGTTTTGCAATGTCTTTATATGGTCGAACTCAAGATTCATTAAAGCATGTATTCATTAGCCCTGAATATGAATCTTTACCTGCATTTTTCTTTCCAACAAAGCATGATCATTGGTTAATTAATACGGAAGGCGCAAAAGTAAATGCGAGAGAGGCCAAAGTGACGTTAGCAGATATCCCTTTTGTTCGTATGCATACAAGCCTTGCTTCGTCGATGTACTCTCAAATTGAAGCTCGTTCCTTTTCGAAAACGGTGGCACTAATTAATGCTGCTAATCAAGATGGGCCATTGGCTATCTCTATCAATATCACAGCACGAACTGTCACTATTTTGGGCGTTGAGATCCAACTTTCACCTAAGCTATTAGCCTTATACGCTTTTATCGCAACTCAACCTAATCAGAAAATTAAAGTTGGCTCTGCTTTTATTCAATCTAAAGAATATACCAAACAATACCTATCCCTTTATAAACAAATGAGAGGGGATACACGTGTGTATAGCAGTTTTGGTTTAGATGGTGAAATTGACTGGGATAATCAAGTCTTAGATGGGCTAAAGCCGATGTCTGCCAAGTTTATCCAAGAAGTTTTAAGTCAGTGCCAGCAAAAGCTTTCAGATAAATTACCTCTCTCGATCGTGGAAAAAGTCAAAGTTCAATCAAGTGGGATGAAAGGTGCGATGCAATATCATATTCATCCAGATATCGTGATTGTTGGCTTGGAGAAATATCATGATAAGTGATGAAGTGCGCAATAAAGCTCAAGGAGTGCTATTAGGTTTAGCGTTGGGAGATGCGTTAGGTACAACTCTTGAATTTCGACCAAAAGGATCCTTTACCCCGATTACCGATATGGAGGGGGGTGGTCCTTTTAATTTGCAAGCAGGGCAGTGGACAGATGATACATCTATGATGTTATGTCTCGCCGATAGTTTTCTTGAATGCGGTAAAAATAATAGTAAAGATCAAATGGAGCGCTACCTACGTTGGTATCGTCACGGTGATAACTCATGTACTGGTCATTGTTTTGATATAGGTAATACGGTGAGAGCCGCGTTACATCAATTTGAGCTAACGGGCGATCCGCTATCTGGAAGTGAGGAACCAAATACTGCTGGAAATGGTAGTTTAATGCGAATTGCCCCCATTGCATTATTCTACCGAAAACAGTCTATTGAAGAAGCCTGTGATGCGGCATGTTTAGCGAGTATGACAACTCATGCTGAGCCACGTACCCAAGCGGCTTGTGCACTTATGACATACTTTTTGCATCGTGGTTTGAATACACCGTCTATTGAATTAACGAAAGGCAACTTTTTAACTATTAGCCCTGATTTCATTCTACGGCTGGGTTCTTTATCTCAAGACGTTGTTGATCTCGCAACAGGTAACTATCGCCTAAAACAAGAAAGTGAAATCAAGGGAACGGGCTTTGTCATCGATTCATTGGAAGCAGCGTTATGGTGTTTCTATCACAGTGATAGTTTCGAACATGGTGCTTTGCTGGCAGCCAATCTAGGTGATGATGCTGATACCACCGCTGCAATTTATGGGCAAATTGCAGGGTGTTTTTATGGTGCAGATTCCTTACCTGAACATTGGTTAGACAAGTTAGCATGGAGAAAGCATATAGCCCGTCATGCTGAGTATTTGTTACTAAGGCCAAGTAATCATAATCTAAAACGGTTTTTAGACAGTTGTTCACATAACGAGCAAGGTTTTGATTATACGGCCTTTTATGAATCATCCATTGCTATTGCACTTAGTTGGGATCTTGCAGATACCGTGGATTGGAATAGCAATGGGCGATCAGTTATTGAGGTCATAAAAGAAATGAGTTTAATGGCATGTTTGAGTTGGATCACTCAAGTTGTGCGTAGTGACCGTTTCAATCAAGGGTTGCTGCAAGAGACTTTGGACAATGGAAGCATGGCGGCAGCAATAAAGAGACTTCAGTGGTTAATGAACACCTATGCTCCAAGCAATGAATGTATGACTAAGGATTAAGAATGCAAAGCAAATACGATAAGTTTTTTATTGGCGATATTCATGGACGCTTGGATAAATTAGAAACGTTATTAAATGATATTGGTTGGGATATTGAAGAGCCTTGTTATCACTTGGTGTTTGTTGGCGATTTAATTGATAACCAGACCAACCCAAATGTGCAGCAAATCAAGCTATTAAGTTTTGTGAAAGAGCTTGTAAACAAAGGGCTTGCGACTTGTATTCTGGGCAATCATGAATTTAATGCGATAGGTTGGGCAACTTACCACCCCGATACGGGTCTTCCACTTCGAAAACATAGTGAAAATAACCATAAACAACACCATGCCTTTTTGACTGAAGTAGGGGAATCATCAGCACTTCATCAGGAGTGGGTTGATTGGTTTAAAAAGCGACCTTTATTTGTTGAGTTTGCAGAGGTTCGAGCTATCCATGCTTGTTGGAATGATGAATGTATTGAGCGAATAAAGTCTTATCTCGATTCAAGTAACTGTATACGTGAAGAGCATTGGATAAACGCTTTTGATGAGTCTCATGAGCTTTTTGAGTTAATTGAAATATTACTTAAAGGGCCAGAAGTGAATCTACCCAAAGGTATAACCTTTAAAGATAAGAATGGCATTGAAAGAAGGACCATCAGAATAGCATGGTGGAACGATACCGCTCGTACTTATCGAGAGTTAGCCTTAATCGAGGATAAATATCGCTCATTACTTCCCGATATCCCTATTACTGATATCGACTGTAAACCAGTAACGAAACCGGTGTTCGTTGGTCATTACTCCTTGTCAGGGGAGCCTATGTTACAAAACGAAAAGGTAGCTTGTGTCGATTATAATGCACAAAAGGATCAATATCCCTTGGTTGGATATTTATACTCAAACACAGTTGATACAGATAGCCAGCTTTCACACGACCAATTTTTCTATGAAGGTAGAATCAGCTTTTTTGAAACCACCGAAGGGCAAATAAGCAAAGTATTACTAACTTCAGTGGATGAAAAGCTTTCGAAACTTCGGAAACTAGAATTAGAGTCAGAAAATCCAATTACTGGTATTGCTTATGAAGCAACTGCACAGTATCCAGTTCGCCACCAAACGGCTGTAGATCGAGTTGATGAATATCTATGGTTACAATGGGACCCCATTGGTGTAAATGATTGGGAAGATTGTCGTGATGAGTACCAAGCTTATTGTGAGGATGTTACTCGCTTCGTGCTGTTCGGCTCTATTGAGGATTTAGCTTTGTATCTTTGGGTGACGATCGTTTACCAATTAGGTTTAAGCGCAAATTCTATAGAAGAGCAAAATACTCTTAAGCAAGATTGTGCTGTGCATGCTAACCGATTAAGACAACTTGTTTGGAAGTGAATCTATGGGTGTAGTGGCTGAGTGAATTTGGCCACCTGAATGGATATTTGTAATACCTGAGTTAATTCGTGAAACGCTAAATTAGTAAAATCGTTGACTCGTTTCTGTCCGTGCGACGTGAAGTCGCATGAAGCGCTGTTCACCGCGAAAAGAGTGAACCGTTTGTATCACCAGACGACCCTAAGGCTCTGAATAAAGCAGCGAGCCTGACAATGTAACGAAGTTTGGCATTGTGCCAAACGGGAGCAGAACCGTGAGGGGATGCTCCTCCTGATAACCACGAATTGGGTGAGTGCTAGGGAAATGATATGAACGCCTCCCCAACCTACGGAGGCTGACGATGATTCGATTGACGAGGAAGGATACTCCCTGTCACGGCATCAAAGTGCCCAATATGGTTCAATTTAGTGAACAATCGACATTGGGAGTATCCAACATGAACAGTAACGTATTTGGTGTTGACATCGCAAAACAAGTTTTTCAAATTCACTGGGTCGATCAAGAAACCGGTGAAATTCACTCTGACAAAGTGAAGCGAAAAGATTTTGTTCAGTACTTTGCCAACCAACAACCATCAATGATAGGAATGGAAGCTTGTGGTGGTGCTCACCACTGGGGAAGACTGTTTAAAGAAATGGGTCATACCGTGAAGCTGTTGCCAGCAAAGAAAGTCAAACCTTTCGTTTATGGCAATAAAAATGATGTGGTAGATGCTCGTGCGATATGGACGGCCATGCAACAACCAGACATGAAGTTTATTGCAGTAAAAACTGAAGAGCAGCAAGCGATTCTTAGCATTCATCGCATGCGAGAACTGCTGGTTAAACATAGGACGGCGCAAATAAACTCGATACGCGGTTTGTTGACCGAATTTGGCCTAGTGATGCCAAAAGGCAAGCAAGCATTTAAGGAAAAGCTACCAGATTGTTTAGCAAAACTGGAAGAGGATACGCCAAGTGCCTTTATGTGTGCCTTACAGGTTCAAGTGGAACGATTAACTCAGTTGGACGAAGATATTAAACAACTGGAAAAACAAATCCAAAGCTGGTTTAAGCACGATGAAGATTGTCAGCGTATCGCCAAAGTACCAGGTATTGGACCACTCACTGCCACGGCACTTATCGCTTCCATGGGGGATGCGTCAGCGTTTAAATCCAGTCGAGAATTTGCAGCATGGGTAGGCATGGTTCCACGACAAACAGGAACGGGAGGTCGAGTGCACTTACACGGGATCAGCAAACGAGGCGATGTGTATTTACGTACTTTGCTTATCCATGGGGCGCGAGCAGTGATGACCCATAGTAAAGAAAAAAGTGAATGGCTCGTGTCTTTGCAAGCAAGACGACCGAAAAATGTCGTGACGGTTGCGTTAGCTAACAAGATAGCTCGAACCGTTTGGGCATTAGTGGCCAACCAAACCGAATATCAGCCTTGTTAAGCAAGACTGACTACTAATTTAAACTAACACAGGATGTTCGCAGAAAATTTGCCAAGGTGTATCAAAGAGTAATGACAAACAGGTAAGACCAAGCCTTATAAAACCTGAATACTGACCAGAGCATTAAGCTCGCTAGGGAAATGAGGAATAAGGCTGCGGAAATCATTAGGGTCGGCAGAATGTCTGCCAATGTAGACCGAATATAAAACTGCCACCTAACCATGTTTGAAAATAACTCAATGATGACCTAGCAAATGGGGAAGCGTTCATATAAATCAGTATGATGAACGAAAGTGAATCCATGTAAGGTGCGTTATGCGATGAAGCAGCGGAAGTGGTTAATACGCTGTGGCCAAAACGGCGATGGGAGTAGGAAAGAGATTGGACAGTGCTCTTTCGTGATCGACAGGCTCCTCGCACTATAGTGGGCATCTAACCTGATATTGCGCGACATGCGGAACACGGTAAGCCAGTATCGTTCCTTCGGGAAAGCTGTCTGTGAAGAGAGCCGATAGCGGTGCTGGTAAAGGAGGTTGGAAAAAGCGAACGCTGCATTGTAATGATGCAGATACAGACAGATGTCTGACACGAAAGTGTGCCCACTTCCAACTGGTCTCCCATTGCAAGATGATTTGGAAAACTTTATTTAAGAAGGAACGCAGATGATCTCTTCTCATGAAGTGAGTGCCCCTTCTGGCAGCGCCCAATGGCAATCCATCGACTGGAAAGCGGTTGAGCGCCATGTGTTAAGGCTCCAGATGCGCATTGCAAAAGCAATCCGAGAAGGTAAACACGGTAAGGCGAAAGCACTACAGTGGATACTGACTCACTCGAAAGCAGCAAAGCTTCTCGCTGTTCGTCGAGTCTCACAAAACAAAGGCAGTAAAACGCCAGGAATTGACGGCGACATCTGGAACACCGATGCACGTCGAATGGCGGCAGTCAGTTTACTGAGCAGAAAAGGCTATCGGGCCAAACCGCTCAGAAGGATCTATATCCCGAAGAAAAACGGCAAACTCAGACCATTAGGTATCCCGTGCATGATAGACCGTGCGCAACAAGCGTTACATCTTCTAGCACTAGAACCAATATCTGAAACAATTGCCGACCCTAACAGCTATGGGTTTAGACCCAATCGAAGCGTAGCCGATGCAATACAACAGTGCTTCAAATGTCTATGCAAAAAGGGAGCAGCACAATGGGTTCTTGAGGGGGATATCAAAGCTTGTTTTGACAAGATAGGTCACCAATGGCTACTTGATAATATCCCGACAGACAAAAGGATGCTCAAGCAATGGCTGGAATGTGGCTATATAGACAAAGGTCTCTTCTACAAAACGGCGGAGGGAACACCACAAGGCGGGATAATTTCACCCACCCTGATGTTGCTCACTCTTGTCGGACTAGAAAAGCTAACTAAGTCTATCGCTCGCAAGACAGGCAGCAGAGTAAACTTTATAGGTTATGCTGACGACTTTGTTATCACTGGGTCTTCAAAGGAAGTTCTTGTGAATGACATCAAGCCGCAACTGATGGCTTTCCTACAAGAAAGAGGTTTAACGCTTTCTGAAGAGAAAACGCACGTAACTCATATCAATGATGGTTTTGACTTTCTTGGCTTCAACGCCAGAAAGTACAAAGGGAAACTGCTCATTAAACCGAGCAAGTCCAACGTATTATCATTCTTACGAAACATGCGTGACCTCATTAGAAAACACGCAACAATCCCAGTAGCCGATCTCATCAGTGAGCTTACGGCAGCATAGCTCAACTTAACTCGCCAGCTCTGGTTTACTAAGTGCTTATCCAATATAAGGAAGGCACCATGCAAAACCAGAAAAACCTGATTCAGGCCACTGCTGACTTTGAGCACTGGCGACAAACCCGCATTAATAAACATGCCAGTATCCCCGATGAACTACGCTGCTTAGCACTCAAGCTGCTTGAAGAATATCCGATCAGTCACGTGACCAAAGCACTACGGATCTGCACCACCCAGCTCAATGACTGGCGCAAGCAACTTCCCGTTAAGTCGTCCGCTCCTGATTTTGTTCCGTTACAGATAGAGCCTGATTTACTACCTAAATCAGACCTGAGCCTTCAGCTCACTCTTCCTAATTCAAGTCAGATCTGTATCAGCGGCCTTGTCTCTCCTGACTTATTGCGAGCTCTGATACAAGAAGCAGGAGAAGTAAAATGATCCACCTGACTGCTGAGAGTAAAATCCTGCTTGCGACTCAACCAGCCGATTTTCGCTGTGGTATTGATGGACTCGCCGCCCTGTGTCGTCATCAGCTAAAACAGTCGCCTCGTAGCGGAACCCTGTTTGTGTTTACCAACCGCCGTCAAACCATGCTTAGAGCATTATGTTATGACGGCTCTGGCTTCTGGTTAATCAATAAACGCCTGAGCAAAGGCCGCTTTCAAGATTGGCCCCGTCATCACCAAGATGGGGTGACCCCTGTCGCCGCGAAGCAGCTTAAAGCTCTGTTGGTGGGGCTGCCTGGCTGGCAAAAAGTATGACCGTACGCACACTATTCCCCCTTAAGTTATCGATCCTCACGATCATGTTGACTGATCCCACAATGCTGGAATAATTGAGCGCATCAGCACTGCAAGCCAGCCGACAGGAACTTAAATGGCGCAAGACTTTACCGATATTGACAGCGAAGAGCTGGACGGGCTTATCCAGCGAGTGCACGAGGCAAAGGAGCACGACTTAGCACTGAGTGCGGAAGATTGCCACATCTTGTTGAAGGCATTAAAGACGCTGGCTGCCTTGCAAGAGCGTCTGTCTGATAACGATATCACCCTGCATAAATTGCGTAAGTTGGTTGGCATGGTCAAGTCATCAGAAACGATGGACACTCTACTCGGCCAGAAAAATAAGAAAAACAAAAACCGCGGTCAAAAACGTCCTAAGCCTAAAAATACCCAACCCAGCACACCACCAGTGAAACCGAAAGTCACTCAGCATAAACTGGACGATCTAAAGAAAGGCGATAGTTGCCCCGAGTGTCAAAAAGGCAAGTTATATAAATACGAGCCCGCTACGCTGTTGCGGATCACTGGGCAAAGTCCGTTCGTCCCAGAGCAACACGTTATGGAGCGGCTACGTTGCAATGCCTGTGGTCAGTACTTCACTGCCAAGTTACCTAATGACGTGATAAATGATGGAGAGCCAAGCCAGAAGTATGGTTACAGTGCCCGCAGCCTGATGGCTCTTCACAAGTTTTTTGCAGGTGCACCCTACTATCGTCAGGAGAGTACGCAAGCGCTGATGGGGATTAAACTGACCGCCTCAACCATCTTTGACCAAGTCGAGTTAGTCGCCAATAGCTTGCAACCCATTTATAACTTGTTAAGAGTGTTTGCCGCAAACGCAGAGCACTATTATTTAGATGACACGACCAACCGAATTTTAGACAAAGTCCCGATAGAAAAGCCGCAGAGAAATGGAACAAAAACCCGAGAGCGCAGTGGTGTTTACAGCTCCGGTTTAGTCGCGGGCTTAAAAGAGGGTCGTACTGTCGTGTTGTATCAGACCAATATCGGTCATGCCGGCGAGTTCATCGACGAGATTTTACATGACCGTGGCCGGACACTCGCGCCCCCGATATTGATGAGTGATGCCTTATCCAGCAACCGCCCATCGCTTGATTACGTGGTCGAACACAGTCTGTGCAACAGTCACGGACGACGGCAGTTTGCCGAAGTCCTTAATCAGTTTCCAGATGAAGTGGAGCAAGTACTACAGTGGTATGGTGAAATCTGGCGACACGATGATGAAGCCAGGGAGCTAGGACTTAACGCGGGGCAACGGTTAGCTTGGCATAAAAAGCTATCACTTCCGGTAATGGAGCAGATCCGAAACTGGGGTCAGGCCGAGCTGAACAGGGGAAGTACAGAAGAAAACAGCGGGCTTGGTAAAGCAATTAATTATTTTACTAAGCATTATGAGGGGCTGACCGCCTTCTGCCGTCTCGAGGGAGCACAGCTGGATAATAACCGAGCGGAGCAAGCACTCAAGCTAGTTGCTCGCAACCGAAAAAATGCCCTGTTCCATAAAACACAGGCTGGTGCGAGCATTGCGGATGTGATCATGGCGATGATAGCGACATCAGCCGAAGCGGGTATAAATGTGCTGGATTACTTTAATACGATACAGCGAATGGAAAGTGAAGTTAAGGCTAATCCACAACAGTTCTTGCCCTGGAATTATCAGTCCAATATCTAATCAAAACAGGCTCTGGCTTTCGGCCAGAGCCGCTTCTTAATACCTATGTACACTATCTTCTCGTAAGCTCACATCTCATCAAGATGATAAATCCAAAGCTACGAGGATGGGCGAATTACTATCGCCATTGTGTTGCTAAACAAACCTTCAGCTATGTTGGTCATCAGATGTTTCTAGCGTTATGGCGATGGTCAGTTAGGCGTCACCCAAACAAGGGGCGCAAGTGGGTCGCACATAAGTATTTTCTGAACTTGCAAGGTCAATGGACTTTCCATGGCTGGTTCAAAAAGGCAGGAAAGTATGGCGTGTTCAGGCTGTTTGACATCGCTAAGGTGCCAATTAAGCGACATGTTAAAATCATGAGTCAAGCGAATCCGTTTGATCCTTTTTGGGAAGGTTTTCTCAATGAACGTAAGGTGAAAAATACAGGTCGCAACTCATGGTTTGATCCTGTCGCCACTGCTTTGTGAGTTGCTGGGTAACAATAACGCCTTAGTGGAGGCTTGAGCCGTATGCAGTGAAAGTTGCACGTACGGTTCTTAGGAGGGCGGCATCTGGTAACAGGTGTCGCCTATCCGACAGCGCTAATTTAGCGGAATCATTGCCCCAAAATGAGTTGAGACGGATAGGAAATCGATTGGTAGACCTCAGATTTGGGATGCTTCAGATAATGGGGGCATAAGGCGAGGCCTTATCCTCTGTGTGCTTGCGTTACAAAGGGCGAGCGACCAACACCAGAGTGAATTGCAGAGGTCATACTTTGGAGTACTAGAGCTAATACAGGCAAAAAGAAAGACCTAACTCTACTATTTGCATTGTACAGAGAGCCAACCTATGGGTTCAAAGATTAGCTCGGCAGTTCCTAACTAGCTAATTGGCATGACACTTTGTGCTTCCTCATGTCAAATCCTAATCACATTAACTGCCAGTATGACTTGAGTTGCTTACGCCAATGGTGGAGTATTAATCAAAAGTAATAGCGTAAAGATTCCGTTTCAAGTCTTAAGTCTGCTCACACAATATAAGGTCTATTTTGCTTAATACGGATTTAAAATAGACCTCCAGAGTCGCCTCTTTATGTAAGTAAGCTTTTCTAATTGGATTAAAAAAGAATAAGAAGTAAATATGGATATCAAATATTGGGACGGTGGCCTAGAGCGCCACGAAATCGATGCGATTAAAAAAATTGAAAATGTGCTGAGCACCCCGAATGTACAAAAGTATAAAGGTAAAAGTTCAAATCAAGGACAAGGGTTTGAAGCCTTGCAAGCGTTAAAAAAGCCGTTTAATGAAGCCTGGAAAGGTTATGCAGGCTTTCGTTTTGTCAATAAACATAAGCAAGGCGAAATAGATTTACTGATAGTAACCCATTGCAATATTCTTATTGTTGAACTTAAACACTGGAATGGTAAGCCTGTTACTTCAAATCGTGGAAAATGGTTTTGGGGTAACGAAGATAGAGGTAAATCGCCTGTTGAGGTAACTCGTAATAAAGAATTCTTAGTAAAAAATTTACTTAAACCATTTACAGGCAAGTTTAGCAACGCGAATTTCACACCACGTGTTTATTCGTTAGTCGTGATGACTGGCAACAGCAACTTTACCGGCCTAAACAAAAAAGAACTCGCTGAAACACTTAGTTTGGATGACTTTTGTAAGTTATGTACTAACCAGAAGTTATTTAATGAACGCTTTGACCCTCACTCTAAATCCGAAGTTTTATTAAATGATATCCCTCTTTTAGAAAACAGCTTACTACTAAATGATAAAAAAGTAGAAGCTAGACCGTTATCAGTTGATGGTTGGCTAGGCCAAGAGCAAATTTTTGATCACCCGAATGAGGTTTATAAAGAGTACCTTGCTCAAAGTGAAGCCGACAAAAGTGATCGTGCCATTATCCGCAGCTGGGATTTTGATAAACTTTCAAATCATGATGCTAAAACCCCTGATGGACGTATAAAAATTGCCTCACGTGAACGTGAAGTACTCACCAAGATAAAAAGAGAAAATAGAGAGCTATACGAGCATTGTGTTTCTTCACTAACAATACCGACTAAAGAGAAGATAACCTCGCAGTACAATGAGGTTGTTGAGCTTCCTCATGGTCATGAACGCCTTAATGATTTTATTGTTACCTATGGTGAAAACTTAGCCATTGATGAGCGTGTTAACTTGGTTAGAGTGTTAATAGCTCGCTTTGCAGATTTGCACCAACTACAACTCGCTCACCGGGATATAGGTAAACACAGTATTTGGTTAAGTACTGGGCAACGTGTCGCGCTTTCTAACTTTATTTCGGCATTTGCTCGTAAGAAAGAAACCGTAGGTGATATTCGTGATGAGTTATCGGTATACAACCAAGCTACGCCTTCGCTATCTCCCTATCATTACGATGTTTCTCGCCTTGCGGTTATTGCGTGGGCAATTCTTGAAGCCAAACGATTAACACCAGCGCTTGAAAAATCACTAGAGAAAGACCTCTCACAATGTGATGCTTGGTATGGCGACACGTTATTAAAAGCACTTAACGGTAAAGGCTTTGCTAATGCTGGTGAGTTTTTAGATGCTTTGGTTGAACAAGAGCCAAGCAAAGAAGCTGCTTTTAGTTTTTCGACTCAAGAATTAGATCGATTTGTTAAATCGACTAAAGTTGGTCGATTGCACCCTGAAGAGGAGTTTATTTCTGAAACTGATTCAAAAGAGGTATATAAGGCTGACACTGGTGTAGTAAAAGTTTGGAATAATATTAATCCTACTGACATTAATGCTGGCCTCGGACTGCGCACGTTATCTTTTTTAGAGCGAGTCGAAAAACTGCAAAGCCTCAATTTAAGCTTTATTCCGTCTATTGTTGATTATGGCATTACCGCCCGAGATAGCTCGTTGTATTTGGTGAGTGAATGGATTGAGGGTGAAAATTTAGATCCATATCGTATGCGTAATCGCAGAAACGATATTGTGAAAAGCTTAGTCGCACATGTTGAGCATATGCACTCTTTAGGCTTTGCGCATGGTGACTTAAAGCCTGAGAACGTTATTGTAGATAAGCATGGTGACGTTTTTATTATTGATGTTTTAGATTTTCACCATGATGCTGAAGAGTTGCTTAATACCGAATATAGTCCTGCTGATATCGAAAATAGTTCAGCCTTTGAACGTGATAACTATGCGGTAATGAAAATAAGTGCAGAGCTACTAGAAATTGATTGGGGCACAGAAAGTTCAAACTTTGAAGCCGTTAGCCAAGCTATTATTCACGAACTTGAAGACGTTGATTTTGGCTTTAGAGAATTAACTCGTTTTAAAGATGCCGTTTTAAACCCAGAAAAAATAACACAACCATCGGTTGAAACGATTGATATTGAAATAGGAGGAGTAAGAGAAAATTTTGATCCTCTAACAATATACCCTGATAACGGTAAGTTATATGTTTCGATCGAAGACAGTGATAAAAAAGCCTCAGATTTGGTAATGAAATTTTGTGGATTAGGTGGCTTCTTTAGGCTTTTCTTCGATCAAGTAAGTTTCACTTTTAAACATGGCTTAGCTCCTAAAACAAGAGATAGTATTTATCCTAGAGATATCGAAAATGCTGTTTTAGAACTTCCTTTTGCTATTCGTATAACCCAAGGTAGAGCAAGTAATCTAGAAGCACTCAATAGACGTATTCGACAGTTTTATAGTTTCGAAAACGCAGTTAAACAATTTCAATTAAAACAGAGAAAAGTAGAATCTCTTTTAGTAGAACAACCCACTAATATTATTGAGGCTGAAACCAGTGTTGAGCCGATATCGACCAAAGAGCTTTGGAAGGCAATTCTTAAAACAGAGACTGAATCTCATCCATATGTAGAGCTTATTGGCGAGCCAAGAACACATAAAGATGATAAAGACATTCTTATACTGCCATACGAAGCTGAAAAAGATCCACTTGATGGCTTTACCGCTAAAGATCAAGTTGAAGCGATTATCGTTAATGATGAAGCAGACTACTTTATTGGCGAAGTTAATTTATCAGCCTCAGGATTGAATAGAGTGCAGTTATCTCGCTATTCGAATAGAGCTCACCGATTAACTGAAGAAGATATCATTTTCTTTCGCAGTAAAGCGGATAAGTCGTCTTTTAATAAGCGAAAGAACGCATTAACTCGTATTCTTGACCAAGATTCAGTTGTTGAAAACTTATCAGATTATTTTGAGCCTGACTGCGACTTAGTGCCTACAGACTATGACTTAACTGTCACTGACGAAGACTTTAAACGTTATGACCGTAAAGACGATAACGGTAATGCTATTAAGCTTAATGATAAGCAACGAATAGCCTTTCAAAAGCTTCTAAGATTTGGCCCTCTTTCAATGTTGCAAGGACCACCAGGTACAGGTAAAACTGAGTTTATTGCTGCTTTTGTTCATTACCTAATTGAAAAGCAAGGCACTGAGCGAATTTTATTGGTAAGTCAGTCACATGAAGCTGTAAATACAGCTGCTGAACGAATTAGAAAACATTGTAGTCGATTAGAGACCGATCTTGATGTAGTGCGTTTTAGTCGAAGTGAATCAACGATTTCTCACTCTTTACGTGATGCTTATTCTGACAATATTGTTAGTCAAAAAGTAGAACAATTTGAGACTCAATTAAAATATCGAGTGTTGAACTTAGCTAAGTCATTAAAAGCTCCGGCTGATTATTTAGAAGCCTATTTAACGTTAGATAAGCAAATCCTTTCACACATTATCGAGCAACAAAATGCATTAATAGCGCTTGATGATGAAAAGTTAGTTGCTAAACAGAAGAAAGAGCTTAAAAAACAAATTGGTGAAAGGAAGTCATTAATTAACAGTAGACTGCCACAGAGTATACGTACCAACAAAGATTGGCATGATAATTTGAGTGAGGTTCGTGAAGGTTTAATTAAAGATTTAAACCATGAGTATGCTATTGAACCAAATATCTCTAGCTCAGTTCAACGATTAGTAAAATTGTCGAAAGATATGATACGGGTTATGCAATCTGGCAATGCGAATATGGACGAGTTTTTGGCCCGTTCAAAACAACTGGTCGCAGGTACTTGTGTTGGTATTGGTAACTGGAATATTGATATAGCAAGTAATCAGTATGATCCGCACCAGCAGTTTTGGACACCGAGTTAAGTGAGTACAATCACTAACGAGGTGAACCATGACAAGCAAGAAAAAACGTATTATCCATTCCCCTGAATTTAAAGCAGAAGCCCTGAAGCTAGCAGAGAAAGTGGGAGTAGCTGCGGCAGCGAGACAACTGTCGTTACACGAATCCCAGATCTATGGTTGGCGTAAGTCAGCTAAGAGCGACACCAGCACCAGTCAGCGGGAAAAAGATCTAGCCGCTGAAGTTGCCAAACTCAAACGACAATTGGCTGAGCAAGCTGAAGAGCTAGATATAGTAAAAAAGGCCGCCACCTACTTCGCGAAAAACCTAAAGTAGATTGCTACGAATTTATGCTCGAACACCTGCTTTGCTTCAGAGTTGCCCGCATGGCTAAGGTGTTCGGTGTTTCACGAAGTGGGTTTTATTACTGGATTAAGCATCGCCACAAGGCCATCCAGCGCGAGGTAACTCGCCAAGAGCTTGATACGAAGGTCAAAGAGGCTTTTGATAATAGCAAAGGTCGTGATGGCTCAAGGCGCATCCAGAAAGAGCTGGCTGAGAACGGTGATAGCCGTAATGTTAAAACCATTGCCGCCAGTATGAAGCGGCAGGATTTAACGCCGAAAGCGGCACGTAAGTTTAAGTGTACGACGGACAGCAAACATAAAATGCCAGTTGCTCCGAACCTGCTGGCTCAGGATTTTAAGGCAGAGGCTCCGAATCAAAAGTGGGCGGGAGACATCACCTATGTTGCGACAAGCGAAGGCTGGCTGTATTTGGCGGTAATCATTGACCTTTATTCCAGGCAAGTAGTCGGTTGGTCTATGGATACCAGAATGACGGCAACTCTGGTTTGCGATGCGTTATCAATGGCCTTGTTCCGTCGAGGGTTCCCTGAGCAGGTTATCGTTCATAGTGACCGAGGTAGTCAGTACTGCTCAAAAGATTATCGAGACATCATAACCGCTTATAATCTAAAGCAAAGTATGAGTAGGAAAGGAAACTGCTGGGATAATGCTTGTGTTGAGAGCTTCTTCCATTCATTGAAAGTTGAAGCGATCCAGTATGAGCCGATCATGACGCGAGACGAGATGCGCCAAACGATCTTTGAATACATAGAGGTTGATTATAATCGGACAAGAAGGCACAGTGCTCTTGGGTATCTAAGCCCAGTTAACTTTGAAAATCAAAATGTCGCTTAATGAAGTGTCCAGTCTGGCTGGAGCAGATCAGTATGACTGGATCATTATTGATGAAGCGGCTCGTTCCATTGCAAGTGAGCTAGCAATTGCGATGCAAGTAGGTAAACGAGTGCTACTTGTTGGAGATCATAAGCAACTACCACCTCTTTATACAGATCCTCACAAAAAAGCCTTAGCAAGACATTTAGGTATTCAATCATCGAATGATATTGATGAATTAATTGAAAGTGACTTTGCTCGTGCGTTTGAAAGTGATTATGGAAAACAGGTTGGTGCAAAACTACTTGTACAATATCGAATGGCTCCTGCTATTGGTACTTTGGTCTCTCAGTGTTTTTATGATGGTGAGCTAGAAAATGGTGAACGAAAGATCCCTGATATTTACCGTGATGTACCCAAAGCATTGAGTTCAGCTGCAACGTGGCTTGATACATCGAATTTAAATAAAAAAGCACATCATCAAACGGGTTCTGGTCGAAGTATTTACAACGATGCTGAAGCTGATGCTATTGTTGATTTGCTTAAACAGGTTGATGAAAACGAGACTTTTGTTCATTCATTACTAGAGCAAGTAAAAGAAGGTGAAGCTGCTATTGGTGTAATTTGTATGTACGCCGAACAGAAAAGACGTATAAGACAAAAAGTTAAAAAAGCATCTTTGTCTGATGAACTAACTAAATTATTGAAAATTGATACTGTAGATAGTTATCAGGGTAAAGAGAATCGCGTGATTATTTTATCGGTAACACGTTCAGAGCAAAAGCAAGGTTCAGGATTCTTAAAGCTACCAAACCGAATTAATGTTGGCCTTTCAAGAGCTATGGACCGTTTGGTAATTGTTGGTGATAAGAGAATGTGGCAAGGAAAGAATAGCCAATTGCCATTTGGTAAGGTTATTAAGTTTATGGAAGAACACGCTAGTGAAGACTTGTATCGCTTTGTAGACATTACAACCAAGAAATTTAAGAAGGCGGTATAACTGTTATGGAAAACACAACGATTGAATTTAATGAAGTAGATTATATTGTACCTACTGAAACATTTGGTATTGAATACTCCTATTTAAGTAAACAAGGCTTTCCGTTCATAAAAGAATTTTTGCTTAAAGCACTTTATATTACACCGCTTTCGAAGTTTGAACTGTCTTCATTTTTTGGCTTTAACCAGCGTGAATTAGCGGCTGCTATTGAAGAGCCTATCAGTAAAGGTGAAGTTGCATATTCTGACGAAGGAAAGCTATTTTTAACCACATTGGCAAAAGGTTATTTTTCATCATTAGATGATAAACCTATGATCGAAAAGCCACAGTCTAGAACTTCTTCTGTTTCATTTGAATTAGCAGGGTTTAATAAAGTTAAAAATCAGCATGAGAATTGGCATACGGGTCTTCGTTTAAATGTTAACCATGAAGTACAAAGCTTAAGTGAGCAGCATGCAAGAGCTATGTTTACAAAACACTTTCAGCAGCTAGTAGAAAGAGGTGAATTGGGGGTTATTAAAACTCATGATAACTCGTTACCTAGCCTTTATTCAGTTGATAAAGTGTCTAGAAAGAAAACTATCGCTCACAGAATTAAGCGTAAGTTTAAGATAGATTTAGACAGCCGAATTAAGCCTTTTTATGTTGATAAACTTTACGAAAATGATGAGGCAATTACACAGGCTATTGCAAAAGAAACTGACAACATCAGATTAGGTAACAATCTACATAGTATTACAGCTGCATGGGATGCTTTTGAAGATATGTCTGTTAGTCGTTTTATCAAAGATGACAGTATCGACTTTCGAAGTATGCTGGTTGAAATGGTAGCTGGCACTTCTGATAAACCGTATGAGCTTTTGGTTGGTCCATTATATGCTAAGCAACCTTGGAATGTTATTGAGAGCAATTTAAAAAAACTCAAGTCCCAGAAAAAGACGCAAAAACCAAGAGAGCTATGCTGGTTTGGTGCTAATACTCGCTATTGGGGAATGAGTGAAGGCTTTAATAAAGCTAAAGATAGCCTGAATAACTATAAAACGAATGGAAAAAGCACAAATTATAAGCTTAAGGTGTATTTACCTTGTGATGACCATCAGAATGTTGAAAGGCAAGCTGGTAGAGCATGGAAACACAAATTAGGTAGCATTGAGTTTTGTGAAGGTATTAGAAACGGCTTATTTGATGGTAGCGTTGAGGTTTTACTCTTAGATAATGAATTTGCTGCGGTAAGTTATCACTTATCAATGCCTGATCTTAGCCCTGTTCATATTCCGCTAGGTTTTTTCACAACAGACCAAAAGTTAGTTGCTAAAATAGCTAACGTTGCTAATGAGTTTTTAAAAGGCTCGGTATCTCATGGAAAGCCGAATTTAATCGGTAAATTGTAAGTTAGAGCCTGATTTTGGGAAGTGTTACATCTGATTTTAGTAATATTGTGGATGAGTGAGCGAGATCAGTTGCATACAAACTGTTTGCAATACTAAAAGTAATCTAAAAAGACAGTGTATCCTAAGGAGTGTAACTCGTTTTTGTCCAAAAATGATTTAGCTGACAAACGATGAGTCACAGTCTAAAGATGTCTCATGGACCTTGCCTCATACTTTGGATACACGACTTACCATCGCTAAGCAGCGATGGTATTCACACAGGTGGTCAGTCGAGATACCAGTTCGTCGCGTAAACCACGGCAACGACCAGAACGGTCAGAATGACAGGGATAGCCAGCATCTTTAACAATTTTTTCAAAGAGCTTTGTGGTTCAAATACCACACCTGCCGCTTCCTTCACTCTGCGATCTTCATCAAAATGCCATTTAATCGCAAAGTAGGCACCAATCGCTGTTACGATAATTTTGAGAGCTCCGGCAAAGTACGGAAAGAAGTTAGCCCAACCGCTGTTCATTGTTTATCTCCATCAAATTTAATATCGATTTTACGGCAGCATAATGAAAGGATAATGTTTACTTTTACTCTTTGATATCGCTAAACCGGACGTTTCTGATTTGCTCAACGCCGGACATATCAACGTGCGATAGACACTGTCAGGCGTTCTAGCTCGTGCAAGTCTACTGCTCGCGACCGCTGTTCACAACCTACTTTGTTATATAAGGAGTGATAGCTGGTTGATTAAAGTACTGAAAGCTCTGGCACGCCTGGGTCAAGCCTGGAGCAGCCAGCAAAGCCAACGCTGATTGCTCATGTCACAAAGCAGTAACGGGATAAGCGGAGAGTGATAAAGCCAAAACGGGGCGGTTTGGCCCGTTCAAATCAAATCATTGTGCTAAACAGGGCTAATTCAGCGGCCCGGTGTTCATCTGAGTTTCCTGCATTTCGTTCAGTCCGCCACCATTGTGCACGTGAGTGAAGCCCTGTTTTTGCAACGCTTCCATTGCCATCGCAGCACGACCACCGCTGCGGCAATACACCACAATCGGTTGCTGCTTATCGATATCATGAAAGCCAGTGCCAACGTCACTGAGAGGAATATTACGCGCTTCGGGTAAGTGGCCGTCAGCGTATTCCTGCGTCGTGCGCACATCAATCACCAATGCGCCATTATCTATCATCCGCCAAGCCTGCTCAGCCCGCTCGCTCGCCAACACCTGACCCACAGGCAAAGCCAGCATGAACGCCAGCCCCGCCGCTTTCCAGTTAACTCCAAACATAATTACCCCTGTCAGAAGACAATATAGTTTCATCGAGTCCAATAAAGTCTGATCACTTACAATAAAGTTTGTCACTTTTCCTCTGTCAGTTCACTTGGCAGAGGTGATGCGAACCGACTATAGCAAACACGCCTTTGCCCCATTATCATTTACGGCTAAAATATTCGCGGCCACGAACTACTGAAATTTGCCCAAATACAGCTCATGTAACGATAATGATATTTATGCAAAAATAGTGAGTTTCTATGTTTGCAAAGTCGCTTCGGGACAAAACCGCCTCCACTCTTTCTCACCAATTTAATCAACCGGTGGGGTTAGAACCTGCAGTCGTGCTTCATTACAAGCCGCTTCGAGCTTATGAGGTAAGGCATCATCAGAGATCAAATAGTGGAAATTTAGCAAGTTACCGATTTTGTATGTGGCGGTTTGATTGATAGTTTTCTTTTCTACTATCAGATACTTTTTCATGCTCCTTTCCATAACCAGATTCGCAATGTTTGCTACCAACATATCCGAAGCTGTCACGCCAAACCTATCGTGAACACCTGCGGACGAAATAAACACTTTCTGAAATATCATAGGTGTTAGCACATCATTAGAGGTGGAGACGAAGATATCATGTACAGCGTTATAATCGCCGCCTTGCAAGATAGACTTACAGTTAGGTTTATTCTTTAATGCCAAAAAGACATTCATAGAAGCAGTAACACCTGTAAATTTCACATGATCGGGTATTGAACCAATAATGTCAGCGTTAAGTACTCCGTTGTCGAAATACACTACATCATTCATCTCTATAAAGTCAGAAACGATAGCCGAGATATAGTTGTTCACTTTGACTGGAGGGAAAACTGTTGTATTGCGCGCTTTCTGAAGTGGAGTCGCCTGAGAAGATACTTTCGAAGACATCTGTTCAAGATCTTCCGTAACTTCATCATGAACGATTGGATCACCACGACGGATATATCCGCCGTAGTATTCAAGAGGAAAAGAATGAGCAGCATTTGAGCTTAAATCACGACGAACTGTCATTTCTGACACTTCTAAAAGGCGGGCGATTTCTTTCAAATGAATTTTGTCGCTGTGTTTTAGGCATGCTTCAATTCGTCGAAGTCTTTCTAACTGCTTTGTAACCATGTTTCTCCATTTTCGGCCTTTTACAGCCGAAGGCTTCTTACTCTTAGTAACCATTCGTCGTTGGAGCTTCACCCGTGACAATGCTCACACTCGCACTAGCGCCAACTCGAGACGCCCCAGCGTCAATCATTGCTTGTGCTGTTTCTTTGGTGCGAACGCCGCCAGATGCCTTTACTCCCATTTGTTTGCCAACAGTATCACGCATTAACTTAATATGCTCAACAGTTGCACCACCTGTTGAGAAACCTGTTGATGTTTTCACAAAATCAGCACCAGCACGCTTGCTAATGTTACACAGTTCAACAATTTGTTGGTTGGTGAGTAGGCAGGTTTCGAAGATGACTTTGAGCAATTTCGGCCCACATGCCTCTTTTATAGCGGCAATCTCTCTTTCAATAGCATCCCACTCACCGTCTAAGACATCGCTGATGTTCACTACCATGTCAATTTCATCAGCGCCTAACGAGATTGCATTTTGAGTTTCAAACACTTTAACAGCAGTGGTGTTTGCCCCTAAAGGAAAACCGATAACTGTGCAGATCTTAACATTTGATGTCTTTAGGCGTTCGGCGCAATGCTCAACAAAATCAGGATTGATACAAACAGAGAAGAACTGGTGTTCGTGGGCTTCATCACAGAGTGTGTTGATTTGGTTAGTTGTGGCGTTAGCCAATAATAGTGTGTGGTCAATATAGTGATTCATGTTGTTACCCTATGCGTTAATCTTGGATTAGAGTGTATGTTACTTTAATAACATTTCAAAGTTGCAATGTTATCATATTAACCTATAAATGTGATTTAGTGCTGGTTTTTTCATTGATTAATAGGCGTTAATATCATTTAAGTGATCCTAATCTCAGTAAATACTCATAAAGATCGATTAATGTTAGTTTTATAACATTAATAAGGGAGGTTAAAAATGAAAACAATTGCAGTTATCGGCTCAAATATGGTCGATCTCATTTCATACACAGACCGTATGCCAAAAGAAGGTGAAACATTAGAAGCTCCATCATTCAAAATGGGATGTGGTGGTAAAGGTGCTAACCAAGCCGTAGCCGCCGCGAAAATGGGAGCAGATGTTGTAATGGTAAGTAAAGTGGGTGACGACATGTTTGCCGACAATACAATTCGAAACTTTCAATCTTACGGCATCAATACTCAATATGTGAGCAAAGTACCTCAGACTTCAAGCGGTGTGGCGCCAATATTTGTTAGTTCCACATCTCAGAACTCTATTTTGATCATTAAAGGAGCGAATGAGTTTTTAAAACCAGCTGACATTGATAAAGCGGAAAGTACCTTGGTGGAGTGCAGTTTGATTGTGCTTCAGCTAGAAGTACCACTAGAAACTGTCTATGCTGCCATCGAATTTGGTAATAAGCATAGTATTCCAGTATTGCTAAATCCTGCGCCTGCAGTACCTGAGCTTGATATTGAATATGCTTGTCGTTGTGACTTCTTTGTGCCTAACGAAACTGAACTAGAAATTCTAGTGAACAAGCCTGTTGAAACGGTTGAACAGATTAAAGAAGCCGCCACCATTCTTCTAAATAAAGGTTTGAACAACATCATCATTACCATGGGTTCGAAAGGTGCACTTTGGTTAAGCAAAGATGGTAAAGACGTATTCATTGAGCCAACCAAAGTAAACGCAGTGGATACCAGTGGTGCGGGTGATGCATTCATTGGCTGCTTCTCTCACTACTTCATGCAAACTGGTGATGTACAGACGTCCTTAGAAAAAGCTTCACTGTTTGCTGCATTCAGTGTGACGGAAAAAGGAACACAGTTCTCTTATCCGAGCATTGAACAATTCGAAGAGTTTGAAACAAAGCACTCTAAATAATACTAACGGTCTGAAATAACAATTAAAACTGGCTCATTATTTCTAATGAGCTACAGATAACCTGTTCTTTAAGGAACCCTACAATGATAAAAAATAATACCATCCAAGGCTCTGATGGCTATTTGGATAGAACACCAGTATTTCAATTTATACTATTATCTTGCCTTTTTCCTTTATGGGGGTGTGCGGCTGCATTAAACGATATTCTAATTACTCAATTTAAATCTGTCTTTGAATTATCTAACTTTGCAAGTGCCTTAGTACAAAGTGCTTTTTATGGCGGTTATTTTTTAATTGCGATCCCTGCTTCTTTAGTCATTAAAAAGTCGTCGTATAAATTGGCTATTATGATTGGTTTGTCGCTTTATATCTTTGGCTGCGCTGCATTTTTCCCTGCTTCTCATATGGCAACTTATACTATGTTCCTAGCAGCGATTTTCTCTATTGCAGTGGGTTTGTCTTTTCTGGAGACAGCGGCGAACACATATTCTTCAATGTTGGGGCCAAAATCGCATGCAACACTGCGCTTGAACATCAGCCAAACTTTCTATCCAATAGGCGCTATTGCGGGTATCTTGCTTGGTAAGTACCTTATTTTCCAAGACGGTGCGAGCTTAGAATCACAAATGGCGGCGATGTCTCCAGATCAGATTCATGCGTTCCGTCTAGAGATGCTAGAACATACGCTGAAGCCTTATAAGTACATCATTTTCATTCTTATCGGTGTGTTAGCGTTGTTTATGTTCACTCAATACCCGAAATGTAAAGTGGCTCAACAAAGTGGTAAAAAAGCCCCTTCTATTGGTAAAACGCTTAAGTATTTATCGACTAATAATCGCTTCAAAAAAGGCATCATTGCACAGTTCTTATATGTAGGTATGCAGGTCGCGGTGTGGTCGTTCACGATACGTTTAGCACTAGAAATGGCTGATATCAACGAACGCGCAGCATCAAACTATATGGTGTACTCATTCGTGTGTTTCTTTATAGGTAAATTTATTGCCAACATCCTGATGACAAAATTCTCTGCTGAGAAAGTACTCATTGCTTATTCTGTGATTGGTATGGCGTTTCTTGCTTATGTATCTCTAGTTCACGATTTTAGCGCGGTATACGTAGCTGTTGGTGTGAGTGTTTTGTTCGGTCCTTGTTGGGCAACTATCTACGCTGGTACATTAGATACGGTAGATAACGAATACACGGAAACAGCGGGAGCTGTCATTGTTATGGCGATCGTAGGCGCAGCAGTGGTACCTGCTATTCAAGGTTTGGTGGCTGACGCTATTGGCATGCAGCTTTCGTTTTTGGTCAACTTTATTTGCTTTGGATACGTTGGTTATTATTTCTTAGGTGAAATGAAAAATAAGAACCAAAGCGAAAAACAGACTCAATTAGCAGAACAAACAAATTAATGTAGCAAAAAGCCACTTTATAAGTGGCTTTTCTGTTCCGGAGAAGATTTATGTATATCATTCCACTAAACAAAGCACAGTTTAATCAGCAAGAAACAATTTTAATTCAATCTGAGGATTTTAAAGTATCAGCGTTCCAATATAACTCTGGGGTCGAAGGGTTAAAAATCGAAAATGCGAAAGGTTATTTAACAATTCTGCCTTACATGGGGCAAATGATTTGGGATGCGAAATTTCTAGGTGAAGACATTTGTATGGAGAACATGTTTTCGGAGCCGAAACCAAACAATGAGATTGTAGCCACATACGGATGTTTCGCTTTCCATTCTGGCATGATTAGAAATGGCTGTCCAAGTCCTGAAGATGATCACCCGCTGCACGGTGAAATGCCGTGTGCTAATATGGATAAAGCATGGTTAGAAGTCGATGAATATCAAATTACTCTAAAGGGTGAATATGAGTATGTAATGGGTTTTGGAGACCACTACTTAGCGACTCCGTCAGTTTCTATTGAGAAGGGGGCGTCTATGTTTGAGATTAAAATGAAAGTGCAAAACTTAGCTTCGGTCCCAATGCCACTACAGTATATGTGTCACATGAATACGGCATACTTCCCAGAGGCGAAGATGACGCAAAACATTCCGGATAGTGCGGTTAAGTTGCGTAAATCGATTCCCGGCCATGTTAAGCCAACACAACAATGGCTCGATTTTAACGACACACTCAAAGCGCAATCAGCACCCATTCAACAGCTTTCTTCACCAGACATGTATGATCCTGAAATCGTCTATTTTATGGATGACTTGTCCCAGCATACTGACAATGCTGAGTTTGAAATGACAATACCGAATGGCAAGACGTTAATTACTCGATTTGATACGACAGAATTCAACTATGCAACGCGTTGGATCTTGTACAACGGAGACCAAAAAGTCGGAGCCTATGTCCTGCCTGCAACTTGTCGACCAGAAGGTTACTTAGCCGCTGAGAAAAACGGTACGTTGATTCAATTGCAACCAAAGGAAGTGAGAGAGTTTACAGTGAAAACAGGCATTGTTGAAAAATAAAACTTTGCGGTGTGATGTAAAAAACAGCCATTTGTTTGGCTGTTTTTTTAGTTTGAAAGCAATTTTGTAGACAAAAAAGTAAGAATCTATGAATCCACTTATTTGCATATAAACGATGTAGTTCACTCAGACCGTATTCTGACAACGCTGAACAAATACCACAACCTCAGCATCGAAACCGCTCTGGTCATCGAAGAACTGATTCCAGTGGACAAAAGAGATGCATGAAGATAAAGAGCTACTTGATAAGCTAAATCTTTCAGTGTATGAGATGGTGTTCTACCGGGCCTTGGTTGAAAACGAGGCCTCAGTACATGAACTTGGCGATCATGCTTTGCGAAACCTCGCTATAGAGTTAACAGTTCAGCTTCGTAATTCAGCAACGCTTGACTGGCAGAAGCGTGAAAGTGTCCGTGCTCGTATGCGTAACTTAGTTTGTCGACTGTTACGGCGGCTGGACGTATCCGCCAGATGCCGCAGAGGAGGCTATCAAACTTGTACTTGAGCAAGCAGAGGTTCTCGCTGACGCGTGTTACAAATAATGACAAAAGTAAGCTATCAACCTTGCCTTTTGAATATCTATGCATAACTTGTTTGATAGCCGTCCAGATGATTACATCTTTTGGTCAAAAAAAAGTAATCTAATCAGAACGAATTAGAGTTTTATAACCAAGCAATATTTGTCCAAAACGTTTTTAAAATTGATCAATATTTATTGTATTCATCGTGAGTTGTTCACTCGCAACGTGCTTGAGAAGTAATCAAACTTTATGTAACAATCGTCAGTTATTTACATCGAGTACACTGTGCTAAGTTAAAAATGCACATTAGAATTTTTTTGCTTTCATTCTCTCACTTAGGCGTAATGTGCCTTTTTTAAGGGGTATAAAACCGCTTCACGTCAAGTTCCATCCTGAATTCATATTGCGATTAAATGTTGAAATGGGCCGACTAAAAGGGTGGGTCAAATCGAAGCAAGAAGCCGCACAAGAGCTTGATGTTGATCTTGAATCCATCGCTCACCTATATAACTGTAACGTTCAACTTGGGGCTAATAACATCCGTTTATTACAAGCAGCCTAACGTTCCACACTCTTCCATAAAGGCTGTGTATTCCACGCAGCCTCATTTTATATAAACGACATTTTTTTGGTCATTTTTTAAAAAGTGACCTTACTTTATTTAACGAAACCTAAAAGCGTGAGAACCCAATGAATTTAGAGACTCTAAGCCAATTTTCCTTTGAAAAGCTGTTAACAGGAATTCAGTGCCAGTTTAATAATAAGCCAATGCCCGAAGAGCTTAAGCGCGTTGATTTTTCAAGCCTTATCTTGGCTGTTAATCAACAATACAACGGCCAAATTGATGAATACAACGAGTTAGTCGATACGCTTTTAAGCCGCGATGAAACTATCGAAAGCTTAGAGCTCAAAGTGCATTCGAATCTTTCGCAAGTTAACAAGGCCCAACAGAAAATCGCCACACTGGCCGAAGAGTTGAAAGAGCGTGACCTATTAGTCGAATCGCATAAAGAGCAATGCGAGAACTTGGCAAAACAACAACGTGAAAAAGATAAGCAAATCCAACAACTCAAAAAAGACCTAAAAGCGGCAGATGCGGAAGTTACCAAACTAAGAAAGGCGGAGAAACGCGCTAAGGCACAGATATCACGCTTGAAGAAAAGTCTTGCGGCCGCAAAAGCGGAGATAGTGCCTGACGCAAAGCGCAAGATAAAAGAGCTGATTGAAACGTCCAAAACTATGCTGCGTGAGCTTTCCATTTATAAACAAGCGGCAAAAGCAACTGAGATGGAAAGTTATGTCGCCCCTCTGCATAACCTTTATACCGATAAAGATTGTCACGTTCTGCTGGTGGATAAGCCTCAGCTGGTACAGGTCAATAATGGCAAAGATCACTTCTATCAATACACCCTGCTATTCGCTCATGGTTGCGGTACGTATTACACCTATTGCCTTGCTAACAAGTCCAGTGACGAAGAAGAACACAAGTTTGTGATCAGCTCTGGTGTTTTCCATAAGGCCGATGCAAGCGATGCCGAAAAAGAGAATTTAATCCAATATGAAGTGACCATTCCAAAGCATGTAGAAGCAGCTATGGAAAAATGGCTCGTGAAAGTGAATGTGGAACAAGATGGAAAACTTCTAGCGGAAGACTATCACATGGATTTGCCGTCAAACATTTACCCATCGGCGCAAGCCAAAGCACGAAGCAAAAACATCAAGCGTGTTGCTTAGACACGCTGTTTAGCATGGAAAACAAGCATGATCATTGAACTATCAGCAAAAGGTACGATAAGCATAAATGGGTATTACTTTACCGGTAAAACATTTGAAATCCTAAGCCATGAATGCATCATTATCGATAACTCAGCGATTGATACTTCACTTGAAGCCAGTAGTTTTTTACTCGGCATGGATGTTTTAGTACCGGAAGACGCGAAAATATCGAATATCCAGCAAGATGATGGAGTTGAAAACATTTTCTTTGTTGATACTCCAAATCAGACCACGTAAGCATAGTGGGAACTGGGACGAACAAGGTCACTTTTACTTAACAGCTCAGTTGTTTTGGAAGCTTGATACTCAAGTGGAGTATTTTGAATTACAGTGGCTTAATTGTAGCTAAATGGATTGAAAACTATGGGTTTTGAGGTTAATCAGTATCAAACTTATTACCTTCCCACAGGTGATCCTACGGAAAATTAACAGGAAAATATCACTACAGTTCAACCTTGCATAATTTCAAACTCACATAGACTGCAATCACTAACTCATTCAACAGGTGATCAGTCTATGCTCGACTCACAAGCAACCCAATCTTTAACAAATTCACTATTAACGAACCTCCGTTATTCCGTAGGGGCTGCAAATGCAGAAACTATTGCCGCCAATCTACTTTCCGATCTTTCCACCAGCAATTCGTTAGAAATGGAAAACTTAAAGATCGGCTTTCTAAGTCTACTTCTAGCAACAAAGCCAAATAGCACCAGTAACGCACTATGTGAAAGTACCGGCCAGGAATGCCATTTAGACATTTCAAGCTACTCCGCAATTCGAATCCATTAATTATAAGCAGTAAGAGGAAGATATGAGTGACATTACCAATATCGTGAATAACGTAACCCTTGAAATCGTTATGCGTTTTAGCATGGAAGATATTGAAACTTACCTTTGTACCAATGAAGAGTCAGCCATCACCCTTGAGGCTTTATTAAAGGAAGAGCTTGAGCAAATGGGCATCAAGCAATGGGTTCTGGCTAAACTGGCCGGCATCTCTACTTTACCCGAGGTTTCTCCGATCATAAAAAAACTAGGTATTTCCTTGGTGCGAAAGTTCCAAGACGACCATTACTCATTAGTTACCCAGCATATCGCAACAGCAAATGATATTGGCGGTGTTAACTGGGAAAAAGAGCTGATTTTGGAAGCTGATAAACAATTTCTTATCGTCACTAAGATTCAGCAGTCATTAAACAAAGAGCTAAAGTCATGGCTTGAAACTCATACGAACAGCAACGCTTAAACAAGGAGCTAAAAATGGAAAATACAGAAACACAAGAAACAACAAACCAGGCAACCGCTAACGCTTCGCCACCACCAGCGAACATTGAAACAACAACGGTTGAAGCATTAAGTCCTCTTGACCAAAGAGTGAAGAAAAATGGGCTTATCGCTTATGCGTTAATGGGGTTGGGCGTATTTACAGGTCTAGCGTTTATCGCTGCGATTATTTTCGCTTATGCAACTCGTGAGGAAGCGAAACAAAGCAAATTTGCTGACCATTACTCCAATATCATTAAGACTTTTTGGATCAGCTTTTGCGTTTTTATCGTAGGTTGCATTACTGCGGTGTTAGTCATCGGATACTTCATCATTTTAGTTAACTTCCTGTATGTCATCATCAAAGTGGCAAAAGGCGCAGCACGATTGAACTCGGACAAGCCATACAAGCAGATTTAACAGCATTCTGATTTCGACTTAAGCACATTCAATGGGCAGTGTTGTACACCGCCCATTTTTGTGAGCTTGCACATTAAAAAACTCTGAGAAAATAAACCCAGTCGAAAAACACGCCTCAAGGATCAAAAGATGAATAAAGCAATCAACGCCATTTCTATACTCGCTTGTCTATTGGGTTCAACTCAAGCTATGGCAATTGAAAACGGCGACCAAATCAATCCATCTCAATACAGCGATTATCTCGTTCAGTTAGAAACAGCAAACGGAAATTGCACAGGTACGTTGTTCACAGGTCAGTTCATCTTAACGGATGCACAATGCGTCCTAGATTACGATGGTACAGGCGAAGTGATTGATAATGCCATCAAGGTATCAAAAGGAACGCAAAACGCCTCAGAAAGCTACTCACGTACATTCACGTTAGCTTTTAATGGAAACACCATCTCAAATAAAGAGTTGTATCTAAACCGCTCGTTGTTTGAATACTACGGTGATATTGAGCCGGTTTACAAAGATGCGATTGGCGACTTTGGCTTGCTTTCTCCAACCGCACCACTTGATGCAGAGCTTGATAATAACTTCTATATGAAAGGTGGTGTAGTGGTCTTAAAACTGAATGAAAGCATCCCAACTAAAACGGGTGTTCTCATTGACCGGAACTACGATGCGGAAAACAACGCAAGCAATCTAAAAGTAGGCTCAGAAACGCAACTCCTTGCCTTTGGTGATAACAACAGCTTGGAGGCAATGCCGATCACTATCAATTTCGATGCCTCTATCATGTATCAAGTTCCTGAATATCGCTTCTGCACAGAAATTAATGATTTCTGTGAATGGAATAATTCCGACACATTCGAATTTTTACCTTTGAATGCGTCACAGAAGTTCGAAAAAAGTGATGTGGGTGCGCCACTGGTTTTTGATGGGGTCGTCTATGGGCTAGTGCATAGCTATGACGATTTTGAGGGCACACAGATGCTTGCCGCTCGTGCCGATTTCGTCATGGAAGAACTGGCAGCAAGTATCAATGAAATTGCTTACCCAAATCGTGCGGGGGTTAACTTCGCATCAGGCAGCACGGAAACGTTAAGTTTTACCGTCCCCGTACAGAACTTTACAAGCGAAGACTTTGAAATGGTTTCACCATATTTAAACGATACTACAGGCTTGTTTACCGCAGATTTTGTCGGATGTGATCAAGTTTTAACTCCCTTGCAAGGCTGTTACGTTCAGGTGAGCTTTAACGCTGGTGGGGAGACCCAACCACAAACGGCTGAACTTGTACTAAATAACGATGTAAGCGTTAAGCTATTTGCAGATATTGAAACCGAAACAGCAGACAACACCGATAATACCGGCACCACCGAAAGTAACTCAGGTGGAGCAAGCGGTGGTTCAACGGGGCTTGGCATGTTATTGGGTTTGATCGGCTTAGGTATTTTCCGCAAGAAACAAAGTCGAGCCTAACGTCTGAAATCATGGCGGTGGTTCAATGATGAGGCACCGCCAATGTTTTACACATATTCCAATCAATAATTATGGTGACAGATATGAGTGCAAGTGAAGATAATTTAAGTTTAAAAGCAATATATCTCGGTGATTCGGGTGATGGGGTAAAAGTTCATAGTCGATTCTTGTCTAACTGCGATGTACAAGCAACATTAGCACTATTCAAAGCAAATGCTGTTTCAACGGACACTGCCGCTTTCTTCATTGATCTTTGGGACGATGCCAAGTGTCAAATCATAGAAACGATTGGCGCATCAGAGGAAACCTACAGCAAGGTAACAGGCGAGCCAGTTTTAACTCACTCTGAATACGAAACAAAATCCGTAGAGATCGAAACTAGTGTATTCAGAGCGCTCTATACGCAGCTCTAACAAAGGTGGCTGGCTTTCGCTGGGTAACCTTTAAAGTCCCACCAGCTTTAGCTACCTTTAATATACTCATCACTCTAAATAACTGATTGGTCTTCCATCATAGCCTCTGAACTAGATAACTTTGAGATATCCAACTTCCTTAAAGCGGCTTTAGTGCCTGATAGTGAACAAAGCGGCAGTCGTTTAACTACCGAACAACAAAGCGAAATGGCAACAATCTGTGATTGGATCACAGACGATTGTAATTTTAACGATCTCATGGACGACTGTATTCGTAATATTCAAATCAATGGCGAGATAGAACGCCAATATTGGTCGTGGGTGGCGCTCGATATTCTGGAAGATAAGTTCGGACTGGAAACTAAAATCCTATCAAAACTTAAAGAACATCTAGCTTGCAACGCTTAAGTTCCGATAGTTACGGAATCTGATTCAAAACCCACATCAGCAAACGCATTAGTTTCGTGTTCTTTATACAGATTCATTAAAAGCAGCACGTAACTAATGCAATCGAACTTGCCAAAACAAAAAAAATCCGCAAAAATTACACTGTGTTTATATACAGTAGAGAATTTTAAATGAAAGTCATCCCGATCACTGTCTCTGCTGGTGTGACAGGGTTCAGCTCGCCAGCGCAAAACTATGAAAAACCACGATTAAGCCTCGACCAACTCCTGATACGTGACGAAAATTGCACTTACTTTTGTCGTGTAAATGGCGACTCGATGGCGGGTGAATCCGTCATACATAACGACATTTTAGTTGTAGACCGCAGTCTAGATATCAAGCAGTTCTCACCAGTGGTGTGTAACTTCAATGGTGAAATGTTATTCAAGCGTATCGATCTAAAACACAGGAAACTACTGTCATCTAGCGAACTTTATCCTGCAATCGATATATCAGCGGAAGACACGCTTACAATTGAAGGTGTCGTTATCGCCGTTGTCAGAGATATGAAAGGGTAAGTAAAATGTATTTTCTGGCCGATAGTAATTCATTCTTCACGAGCGTGGAACAGGTTTTTGACTTTAAAATCAGAGGTTTGCCAATAATCTCATTATCTTCGAACGATGGTACAATCATTGCGTTATCCGAAAGTGCAAAAAAGCTCGGTTTAAAGAAGGGCACAGCGTTTTTTAAGATCAAATCATTTTGCGAACAAAACGGGGTTGTCGTTCGATCTGCCAATTTCCCTTTAATTTCAGATATCAGTGCTCGGGTTATGGCTACAGTGGGCAGATTCGCACCAGAACAATACTGTTACTCGATAGATGAAATGCTCCTTCGGTACCAAAACATCAATAAAGTTATTCCCAATCTTACCGACCATGCACGTCTTATCAGAAAAACCGTCTACAAGGAATGCAAAATACCGATTAGCGTTGGCGGAGGTTCCAGCATCACAATGGCAAAGGTCGCTAACAAGCTCGCTAAGCAGCACAAAAGCCTGAATGGTGCGCTAGTGATAGAATCGGAAGATACAAGAATCAGAGCGCTTAAGGCGACTATGATCGAGGATATCTGGGGTATCGGAAGACGACTAGCACCGAAACTCTCATTGATGGGATTCAAAACTGCATACGATCTTTCACAGATGAATTTAAACGTGGCTCGCTCACAGTTCTCTATCAATTTAGAGCGCACTGTCCGTGAGTTAAACGGGGTACCATGCTACCACTGGGACGAAGTAGAACCAGATCAGCAACAAATCTTTTCCACTAGTACCCTTGGCTTAAAAATATTCAGAAAAGAACCATTATTGCAGGCATTATCAAAACACGCCGCCATTGCTGCGCATAAAGCAAGGCGTAAGGATCTTAAATCTAAAGCCGTAACTTGCTTTATTGCCAACTCTGCGTTTGACCAAGCCCCCGTCCATTTAAGAGCGGTGCATGAATTTGAGTTCGCAACAAATGATACGTGCTCGATCACCAAAGCGGTCACAGCAATGGGATCACAGCTATTTAAGGAAAACATTGCATTCAATAAGGTCGGGGTAGGGCTACTCGAATTATCAAATGTGGGGAACACACAATATGATCTCTTTAACTCCAATCCTGAAAACCCAGCTCTAATGCTAGCATTAGATGGGATTAATGCCCGATACGGAAGAGATACTATTTATCTAGGTTCGCAGGGGACGGATTCAACACCGAAGTGGGGGGCGAAGAAGGAATATTTATCGAAAGAGTACACAACAAACTGGAAGCACATACCCGTGGTGAATGCGGTGTAATTTTCATCAACACCGCATGTACAAGGAAGGATTCAGTATAGCCGCCTAAACACTATTACCACATAATCCGTTCAAAAAATGACTTTAATAAAACAAGGAATTTTTCCATTTTTTGCAGCACAGCAATTGCTGTTTGAATTATCGATATTAAATGGTGCAGTGTCTCAATGATTTTTCTCATATAAATTTTATTTGATTTAATTTTCTAAGCAACTTTAACCAGTTGCTTGGTAAGCATATTAAGTTCCAAAAATATTTAAAAGCCAAAACCAAATAAATTTATAAATTTTTTAATACATTACCGAGAGGCGTTTTTCTTATCTAAATACCGTGCAGTGGTACGCCTTTTTTGTGCTTTAAATTTCAAAATACTAGGTAGGCATACTTAAAGTGTATTCGAATAAGTTGGTACTTTGAGGGGTAGGGGATGATGTTATTGAGAAGTGGTTTAAAGCGTTTAATTCACGCTCAATGATATCTGGGTGATCGGTTCTAATGAAAAGTGACAAAGGCTTGAGCATAGAGCCATCGTTGTCGAATGATTCTGATACTTGCGTTTCTGAAACCATCAGAACGTCTAAGTCGTCCATATCATCTTTATCGGTCAAAATACTTTGAATGCCACCTTTTTCCATGTGGGTGAGCACTCGGAAAAGTTTTTCGGAATCATTCGGGTTAACAACGGATTGGTAGCTATCAGTGATTTGAATCAACCGCTTCTCAATCGACTCACCAGCAGGCTTCATTAAAGCAATCGTTTTGAGTTTTTTCTTAACTAGAGCGTAACGACGATCTTTCACTAACGGTTTAATGTATTTAAGGATGATCTGATTGCGTGTTTGAGTTGGTACGAATTTATCTGATTTCGTCACTTCCAGATATAAATGCAATAGAGCATTGGTCAAAACATCGGAAAGTAGTTTGTGAAAGGTTTGATCTGTCATCAATGTTAGTTGTCTTGTTAGTTCAATATATTGATATGAGTTTACCACAATGTAAAAGCAACTATAGTAAGGTTGTGTAAATTGGTCTGTTACCTTATGGCCAACATTAACTGAACGATAATTCGATTAAGGAATAATTATGGCGCACTCTAAGACAGAACGGCATGAATTTTCATTTGAGGGTGGTGGTAAGCTCACGACCATAGGGGCGACGTTTTTTGTTTCTTACCTTTACCATTTGCATGTCGATCCGACTCATCGCCATTGGGAATCGATTAAAACCCAACAAGGACGTATCAGTACAATTAACCATTCTAAAGAATACCATCAAGCTTGGTTAAAACACGTCTGCAGTATGAGTGATAAGAAATTGAACACAAATTCGCTTGGCTTGGATGGTGCCGAAGTTCAAAAAATGGCACGTACGATACTTCAACATATTTAAAAGGAACGTTTGGTAATTCTGGCCACTATTTTGCTGATTAAATCGCGAAAGTTTGGAAAAATCAGTTATACGGTACAATGAGAGATAAATTTAAATTTCAAAGCTAGGGGAAAAGTATGAAACACAATATTGCAGGGTTACTTATCGGTATAGGTTTAGCTTTCGGCTTTTTACCTATCCTTATTGCAAGCTTACTTATAAAGCACAATCTTTTTATTGAGATTATTAACCGTATGGATGACTTTTGGAAATTCAATGAAAATCAAGAAGTAAGTAACTGAAACATGGATTACCTTGAGGCAGTTCATCAAAGCCTGTGTAGTTTTGGAATTGACACCGCGATTGTCGAACACGCATTAACACCAACCGAGCTGTGCCAATCTGGTGATGCGTCTGAAGAGGCCGTCAAAGTGGTGGCCAGTCAAATTTAAGCGGCATTACTTGATAGCGAATCAATGGAAGAATTCGCGTTGAGCGTGAGCGCGAATGAATCGCTCGAAGAAGTTGATTGGATAGTCGTAGCTTGCGATGCATTGGATAAACACTATGACTTTGAAAGCAAGGTGATCTCACTATTACAGCAAGCAACTAGCTGAGTTAAAACTCAAATATTCGGTAAATACATAAGCGTATCTATGATGCGCTTTTTTTGGTCTACACTTTATAGCATTAAGTTTCTCAATAGATTTGTGTAATTCGAAATCACAAGAGGGATCACTTGGTTCTACATTATTTCTCAATTCAGTGCTGCAATAAAGTCTTCTACAATTTGTTTGAAAACCTATGAATGATGCTCGATACATTCCTCATGCGAATCAAACACCAATTCCACTCCCGAAAGTTCCAAATCTTCTCCCAAAGCATGTGCCATGCGTACAAAGGCATTATCTTTTCCATTTATAATCATGTGCCCAGCACACTGTAAGTGTCGTTTTTTGTGACACACAAAGAGATCCTGAGACAGTAGCCCCGCTATTCTCTCACGCCCTAGCCAACCTTTTTGAGTGTCCTTACGATACGGACACTGTGAACAAGGGCGCTTAACATTAGGAAGATTTGCCATTATATATCGCACTCCATATATAAAAACAGTGCACCACATCTACTGCGTCTAGTGGTGAACTCAAAAATTAGTTTAGCTTCGACTTTGCAAGCAGATCATCTTCAATTTCAAACGAGGCCATTCTTAATTTTCTAAACGCCAATTCTGCTTGTTTCACGTCTTCATTTAGCGCCAACTTTTCCGTCAATGTACCAGTACAGTTTTTCGCTTTATTTCTCAAACGCTTCACGTACGAGCGAGCAAGGTCAATTTGTTCATCGATATGCTCAATTTTAGTGATCTTCTCTTTACGTTGTTCAAAAGTAACAATAGACATGACATTAACTCCCGTTCTTTAACAATAAGGTCATTATCCAACAAAACGAAAATCTGCAAGGGGAAAGGACGGGCAAATACAAACAAGATTAGTGAAATAACTAAAAGCGCAATGTACGAAAGTAACGCACACATAGTCTTTGCATCGTAGCCTCTTCCTATCGAACTGAATCGTGATGGTTTAGCCGTACATGCGAGTGTCATTGTAAGGCTAGTTTACCTTGCCAACGATGACAGTATTAATTGATCCGCACTCGGAACAAGTGCGATTAGGGGATATAGATTGAGCGTGGAATATGCACTGCTCGTCATACTCTTCACGCTCAATTACTTTTAGATTTTTAATGTTTAGCACTTAATACGCTCTGAAGTTCATGCTGCATGACTTTCATTTTTCTGCAAAACTCGCATTGCGTCATTCTTCATAAATAAAATCCAGTGAGTATCAGCGCGTTTCCCACTGATGTGGCCAAACATTGGTTTAAATGGCGAGCACTTTAAAACCTCGCTTGTTTTTATCTGTGTTTCATTCCATTTAAAAACTAGAATTCCGTTCGGTTCTAATACTCGAAAGCATTCAATGAATCCAGCCGTCAAGTCATCACGCCACTGGTTTGTTAACTTCCCGTACTTCAACGCCAACCATGACTCATCACCAGCACGCTCCAAATGTGGAGGGTCAAAAACAACCACCTTAAAGGAATTATCATCAAATGATAAATTCTTAAAGTCATTAATTTGATCAGGTTTAATTACCAACGGGCGGCCATCGCAAAGCGTTGTTTCTAGCTCTCGAATGTCGCTGAATATGGTTATTGGATTGTCATTATCAAACCAGAGCATTTTTGAGCCACAACACGCATCTAGTACAAGTAAATCTGCTTTGTTTAGCATTTTAAATACACACCATTTTTCTCAAAGGAAAGACTAACCTCAAAGGCTGCTGATGGCACTGTTTTATCAACACATTCACCACACTTTCTGCAACGAAAAACACTCATACCATCAACGCTGTATTTGGAGGGATCTAATCCTTCCGGTAATTCACGATCAGGATAAAAAGGGCGCTTACCATCAGTTCGTGCAACCCGATGTGTGCAGCCGATTTCAACACTGATCGGCTCACCACAAGAACATGCATCTTCAAGAATTTTTCCCATCCGTTTATTCCTCAATACATTCCAACAACCCAAACTTAATCAATTAAATAGTCGAGCAATACACTAACGGCAGAATCAATTTCTCCGGCAATTTGTTCAGGCGGCCAATCTTCATACGCTTCCGAGACATTTTCAGAAATCCACTCTAAACGACCCTCATAATCATCTCGCAGTTCTTCTGGAAAGCACTCTACGAGAAAACTTCCTGAAACTGCCTCTCGCAATTCCCCTGTACGACCGATTTCCAATAAATGTGCTTTAAATTCTGCGTTTACCATCTTTTATATCTCCAATTAGCTTTTCGCGTTTACGAGTGGCGATGCCACCCAATTAATTATTTTTTAACGGCAGACTGGATTTCAAAATCATAATATCGACCAATTTGGCAAATATGATACTCACCAATTGGATCCCCTGATGCGCATGCTTGAACAGCTTCTTCTAACGAAACCCCGCACATCAACAAATCTTCCACTTCACCTCCAAGCTCGTAGTGAGTCATCTCGCTCACTAAACCTGTATCCAAACCATCTTCAAGCGATTCATCAATAGAATGATACGCAATGAAGTAAGAGCGGTTTGCTAAAAGCGATGATTTCAAATCGCTTAAAATACCGTCCATACAAAGTGGTGCAGCCTTGTCGCCGTTGCTCTCAATAAACGTAGTCATTAGCTTCGTTCCTCTATTAATTGATATGTGTACGCTTTGCGCTGACAAGGAAATAATATCAACGATTTGAATCACGCAACCCCTACAACCCCAAATCCATTAAAAATTTCAAAAGTCACTACTTTGGGAACCTACAAAACCAGGGGAGCAAGAAATCAAGGTGCCAAATCAAGTGTTGAGCCTCGTTACCCCAACAACCCCAACAACCCCAATCACTTTAATCAAACTGTTTTAGTTAACAAAAACTGATACTGCTCAACCCCATTTTCATCCGATCCAATCGCTTGCTGGTGGATATGAATACCAGACATTTTCGGCAATCCCAACATGGCGGTAATATCTCGCTCTGCCGTGGGTTCTATGGTTGAAATCAATAAGAACGAATCATCCGAATCTTTGAATGATTTAGTGGCCAACATCACTTTTTGCATGACCACAGGGCATCGATCTTCACTTAACTCTAAAACACGTAAACTCATAAGAATGCCAACCTCTATCAGATGTCTAATGCAGGAAATACACGAGTTTTTTGACACAAAACACGAGCAATCTTTTTATCACTACCTTTATAGATTTTTACCACTGACTGCTTGCCCGAGTCGTCTTTCCAACATACCTGAGATTTCAACCAGATTGGGTCGTCTAGTGTGCATAGAGGAATCTCTGAAAGTGCGTCCAGTGCTGCCCAGTTAACCGAACCATCCGCATCATCAAGGGTCAATTGCTCTTCAAATAGTGAACGCCCTAAATGGCCAATCGCACGTAGAAATAAATCACGAGTAAACATCATCTTTTTATGCTGTTTGATATATTCAGACGGGGCAGCAGACCAAAGAGTCAGTAAAGGAAATTTAGGAAGAACGATGGAGTAAAACTTTCGAAGTATCACTAGTGAAGTTTCGTAGGTTTCAGTATCAGCACATTCTTTGTTTAGCTGCGCCTCTGTCGCCCCCAATAAAGCGCAGATCGATGCCGAAAACTGCTTCAACGTGTAAAGCTGACCTGCTTTAATTTTTCCGTTGAGTGCAATCATTTTGCGAAGGACAATAGGGGAATCAACACCAGAAATTTGGATAGGGGTTTCAAGCAGCTCTGTTAGTAGGCGCGAGAATGGTTTCGCTGAATCAAAGCCAATAGATAAACTAGCATCTGGTTTCCGCGTGTTCCCGTTAACATCAGCAAAAGCCTGTCGTATGACTTTTGATGCGTCAATCAGTGATTCTGTGTTCGTGCATATAAACTTCACGCCAATAGTCGAGGAGGCTAATTCAGGCTTTAAACCTAAAATATTCTTTATTGTCGTAAGTCTTCCCTGACCATCACAGACCAAACGAGAAGCCTCAGACGGCAACCGGAGTTTAACTAAGCTCATGCCATTGAACGGTAGTGATTCAACAACTTCAACTTCATTGACGAAAATGATAAGGCTTGGAAATAAAGTGTCCGTACGGTCATTGAGATATTTCAGCATCCCTTTAACACGAGAGTCAGTCACAGATACGTCACGCTGATGCTTAACCGCTTCATCCAATTCATTAGAGTTAGCTTCACATTCAAAGTGATCCGCCAAATCACGCCATGTAACGCAAGCCTCGTAAACATCGCAAGTGGTATAGCGCGATAACCCCTCTGTCGCCTCAAATGCAGAAATAAACAATTCCTCATTGATAGGCGAAAGGATAGGCTTCATAGATAAAGTGAACGAATCGTTAGTTAAGGCGTGTACGATTTCATTTTGCGGTGCATTCATAGTAAAACCCTGTCATGTAAAAAGTTGATGTAACTATTCTGACAGGAATTTTTATTATGCAAGGGGGGAGGAAGGCATTTATTGGAAGTTGTATTCAAATAGAGGATTAATAGTTAAAAACTCCTCTTACTAAGCGAACAATTTTCTTGGATATAAAAATCCGCGCTGACACCCATTTCTTTCGCATAATTTTGGTAATACTCAACACAGGCTTCAAAATCTGTTTTCTGCTCACATCCTGCGATAAGCGCCGTTAGAAAAATTATTCCTAAAATCTTTTGTAGCATATCAATTCCCTGATTTTTTTAGTCAAAGTTGAACTTTTATTTTGACCTTGATGATAAAATATATCTATCAATAAAAATAAACAATAATCACGAAAAATGACAAATTTAAGAATAACCACCTTACCTTTACCGTCACTTTCAAACGACATCATATACGCAGCTAAATGCGCTGCTGTTATTGGAAGTTGCATTTTTAGCGTTGGATACCTACAGCTGTCGATTGGCCTCTATGGTACCAATCACTACTTTTTGTCGCATTTCTTTTTCTTTCTTGCCTTGCCATTTGCATTCGCCTTAATTGGCCGCGATGAAATAAGCGCAAGAATTGGGATTATCGTTTCTTCCATTTTCCATTTTGGTTATGAATTTTGGGAAGACCAACTCGATAGACCGTCTTATAACTTAGACTGGGATAAGATAGTTTCGGGGGGTGCAGGAATTGTTTTAGCACATGTTATCTTGAAAAAAATGTTCAAGCTGGAAGTCGAAAAATTGGCTAGAAATGCATAATCTAGCCATTTACTAATTAAGTACGGCTCTTCGGATGTTTCCTTCGCTCAGAAACTTGCACATTTATAATACCGGTTACATTAGCCTCTAAGAAAACGATTGTTATCAGAAAAGAGGTTTATTTATGGCTATGCAGCACATCGATCAATCAACACACCTTCAACTATTCACTGTAAGTTTTCGTACAGGCTTGGAAACACATATCGAAAAAGAAGTTTTTCTTTGCTGCGACAAACTAGGCGTAAGTAATGAAGAGCAACTGAAATTCTTACAGGAACATTATTTGGTTTCTGACAGCTCGAACATGAGCGATGACATGTATTGGACAAAAGAAGATGCTCTGGTCAATCTAACGGCTAATGAAGCTACAGGGGAAGGCAGCTCAATGCTGGATATACAATCCGCGGAAGCGAAGTTTCTCCAAAAAATGTTTCCATTTAATGTGTATGACTTAGATTCAATCTAAGCGTAGTACAAAGAAAAATAACAAAGCCCGAAAAAGAGAAAAGCCACTGTCACCCGCAGTGGTTTTTCTCGTTTAATTTTGTCAAAAAAAACCTGTTCAAAGGGCAACTGCGCCTTGTTGAATTCAACATCAACATGAACGAGATAATTGTAACTAATGTACGTATGCTTGCACAAATCTAAATCTCTATAAACTAAACCTAATTAGAGATTTGTGGCAGGTAGAAAATGAACATTCAGGAAGCTATTAACAACGCCAAGCTCGGCGTGAACATCATCAATGTGGCAACAGAAATTGATATTGAATTACGCGAAATTCAAGCAAACATCGTATCTAAATACACATCAGTGGTGGAAGATTTAAAAGCAATTTTGACGCTCCCTGAAAAGCCCATTCTTCATGCAGCTAATAGCAACGGTAAAGATTCTACATTGGTATTGTTAGCAGCACTGGAAGCATATCGCCAATGTATAAGCGAGGGACGTATCGAGTCCACGCGTCCATTTATTGTCACAACAATTGACACATTAGTTGAATCTATGCCGATGGTCTTTTTAACCCGCTATGTGAAGCCTTTAATACAACAGTATGCGGTTAAACATGGCATTGCTCTAGACTACCAAATATTAAGCCCAGAACTTAAAGATCAGTTTTTCATGCGATGGTTCGGCGCTTCAAAACTTATAAGTAATGCTACTCGCGCATCAGATTGCACTACCATATTGAAAACTGATGTTGCCAATAAATACTTGAAATCCATCCAGCAACGTTTTGATGGACAACAAATCATTTCTATTACCGGCCAACGTGTAAGCGAATCTGCCAATAGATCTTTAAACATGGCCAAACAGCAAGTAAACAACAAAACTATCTCCAAACTATTGGCCGAAATTGAATGCACCGATATTGGTATCAAACGGTTTGCACCAATCCGAGACTGGAAAGATGATGAAGTTTTTACCTTTCACAAAATGGCTGGTTGTAAGCCGCTGCTAAAATCGCTACTTGACGACAAATCACCGATCACATCGTATTTAGATAACCATGCCGTTTTGCTGCACCTCTATGGTGAAAGCTCAAATGATGTTTGTGAAGTAGTCGTAGGGAGCCGAAACAAGGGCGCATGCGGTGGTACAGCGAGATTCGGATGTTTCAGTTGCACCCAGGTTAAAAATGATAAATCAGCTATGAACTACAGCAAGCTTGATCGTTGGCGCGTACTCGGCAGCGAAAACGCGCTAGCCGTCCGTGACTGGTTATTACGAAACTCTAGTTCCGAAAATGCACGAGCATTCCATGCAAAAGCAATTGATTTTACTGGCAACTATAGAGTCTGCTTACAACCAAACGTTTTAAAATCGACTTTATTAGAAAAAGCGACCTATTTTGCCAGTCAACTGGCTATCGACAGTCAGCGCCATGCTGATGAATTCAAAAGGCTGGTGGAGCAGGGCAAAGAGATGGATCACGCTGGCTATGCCTGTATAGCCAACGATTCATCCATCTCACCCGAAATACGTTCTGAGCTGCTAAAAATGTATCGTTCGGCAGCGCAGGAACCGGTTTTTACTTGCTACAGTCAAGAGCATGCATTAATGCAATCACTTCTCTGGCAAAAAGATGGAGTGGCAGCTTTGCCGTTTAGACCATTAAAGATCTGGGATAACGTAGCGAACGGTAAGCGCATTCCATTTCCAATCTGTAATGATGATTGGGAGGCAAAACATGGACAAATCAGCCTGTCAATGAAGGTTCCAGAAGCTAGAATGCTTAAATTTTTCACTGACGAAGGTGAGAGTAATTTCAATCCGATTTCTCAACCCCCATTTTTAAGCTACCACCAGCACGATCACTCGTGGCTGGAAGAAAAGTTCGATTGCTCAAAAGAAACGGTTAGTAAGCACGGCGCCCAATTAGAGGTCACTGCACGTAAAAACGAAGTTATCGAAATTATTAAGCTCAAAATCAACGGCAAGACAATTAATAGCCGTTCTGTACTCGATATGTTAAGTGATGAAATCATTGAACAAATATCAAAACAACCCGACATGGCGCCTCAAGTTGTGCCTGAGAGCGTGTTTAAGCTGGCTTTACCCAACTTTGTGCAATCTTCCTTCAATGCATACCCTAAGCGCGATGTTAGCCCATTCAGCGTACTTGATGGCCGTAAGTTACGCCATAAAACTGAAAGACGCAGGATTAAAAAAGGCAAGGTGTGGGTGAAAGGGCAAACTCGTGCCGTCTTTTACAAACCGGAACTGAGCCATCAAGAAGAACTCAATACTTCGAGCAAGGATAGAATTGCTCTGAACTTTGATTCCGTGATCAACGATACATTCAATAACCATGATCTGAGTGAGATTGAAATGGAAGACACAGCTAACATTGAGATCAACCCAGAAGCATTAACGCAGTGGATTGAAGAGGGCGGAATTGAGCAAGCGCTAAATATGCATGATGATGCTTTATCTAATGCGATCTTAACAAAAACACGCATTCGTAAATACTACGGAACGGATGTAGTAAGGATCTTACTATCTAGCGGTGGTTTTAGTATTAAGCCTAAGTATCAGGCTTTATTTTCACAACTACTTAAGCGTACAGAGCTTCTAGGCTCAATTGGCGCTTTTGATCTGATGAATTACTCTGGCGACAAGTTAGACAAGCACCCTCAAGTGGTGACAATGGATCAACATCGAGCCGATAAAGTAAAAGCGGTTCAGCATTTACGTACGTTACGAAACCAAACACGCGCAAAGCGTCAAACATTAGCACTAAGTGTTAATTGTTCAGAAGGCGGCCCATTATTTGAAAGTATTCGCTCTGATGTCGATGCCTTTTTCGCGGATTTCAATTTTGCCATTCAAACAGCTGTAAGCGGCCTAAGAGTGACTATGACTGGACCTCAAGATCACACCGAATTAGATGCAACATATAAAGGCAAGTTGGCATTACTTTGGCTAAATATCCATAAAGACACCAATCGCAACAGCAAAGAGCTATTGAAGATCTTGTTGCCAACCTCAACTGCCACCGACTTAACACGTTCCGGTTCAGCATTATCCATAGCTAAATATATAAACTCGAAGTTTGACCAGATACAAAACACATTATCTGATGCCACTAAAGCATTTGAGAATGCTCAGTTTCTACTTGAAGGCAGCCGCAAGGCGTGGGAGGACTTTTTACGTTCAGAACTTCAGGTGCAACATTTGAGCGATCAAGTGCAAGTGCGTGAGCAGTTTGTTAGTGGCTTAAATGCGCTCCAAGAACTTTTAGAAAGTCTCACAGCAATCAAGCAGAGCCGAGATACCCAGCATGTTGTGAAAGCCATGACATTTAACAATCGCTTAAAACTAATGAGCCTATGTGCATAACCCCTTGCAAGATTTTTAATTGATGGATACTAGCTTCATAAGTTCAGTATTAGGGAGTGTCTTTATGAACAACCTTGATAGACGACTGAACGTTGTTACCACCGACCATTTACGAATCAAAGGATCACAAATGAATCTAATCGATTTAATCATTGAACAAGCGACAGCAGCATTGGTTCAGGAAAACAGTAAAGAGGATTTGGCACAGGCCGTTTCAACCGGTGACTATGGCCATATCGATTTTGTTGAGCATATCGGCGCCCAATTCTTAAATATTGGCTTAGCGAAGGTTATTCAGGAATCCATTTGCCCAACCGGCGAGAACATTGAAGCGGAAATTCCGTCTGAGTTCCTGTCAGATATCTGTGAGCTCCGAAATCTAGTGATCTCACAGCCGGACTTCCAAGAAAAACTCTTTGACATGGTTGTTGAAATTAACCAAGAAGGCGAACTAGTGCGAGATATGTGGTGTGTCGGCGCTATCGATGCAATGGAAACCAGATACGGCTTAGAAACACAAATTATCAACTTGATTAAACAGAGGATTTTTTAAAAATGAATGCTCAATTAGATTCAAACCACATTAAAACGTTATGCAGAAACAGAGCTAGTTTTTATGCTCATAACCCTGCTGTTGTCGAGTTCATAGAGAAATCAGGGATCCGCTCTTACGAATTTCGACTAAGTTGGGTGGCATCGATGCTCGTCAATATTGTGAACATCCAGAGCTCACAAGCTGAAAAACTCGTTTTACTTAAATCGTTGACTTCAAACAGGGATGTCGATATCACAAATACAAACAAGCTGATAACGCTACAAGCCCAAAGCTCAACCATCCTGCATGAACTTATAAAGCGAGAAAATAAAGAATGACCAACGGCGAAATTCTCAAATTAACCGATGAAGCGAAAACTTTGGCCAAGCGCTTTATTGAGACTGATGTGGTGGTTTTAGACTGTGAAACCACCGATTTCAATGGCCACGTAATTGAATTGGCACTCGTAAGCCTAAGAACGGGAAAGACGTTGTTCGACTCACGAATATTTTCAGATGAACCCATATCTGAAGGCGCATTTAAAGTTCACGGACTATCTAATCAAGATTTAGTTGGCTGTCCTACAATATCGGAAGTTGCAGAAACACTCAGCAGAATAATGAAAGGTAAACAGTGGACGGCTTACAACATTGAGTTTGACTACGAAGCTCTGCTGCGGTCGATGACAAAAGCGGAGGTGAAAGCCGAGAATATGCAATGGCTAAAAAATAAAGCGCCTTACGTAATGTACAATCTAGCTGTCCCATATTTTGGCCCGAGTAATCGTCACGGCTCCACAGGGCTTCAAACATGCCTAAAAAAAGCAGGATTAGAAATGCGCTCAGGTAAAGCTCACAGTGCAATAGGGGATGCAATCGCAACACACGATATTATTCACTATATCTCCAACCACTAAGTACAACAGGGGTTGCAGGTTTTGAATCGCGATTAGAATATTTGTAATTGAAATTGCGAGCAAACCTAAAGGTAACCCCATGAAGCAAAGAAAAATCTATATCAATTACGATGGCAGCACATCAGAAAGCAAACCCCAAAAGACTGAGAATGAAAGTTACGAAGCCATTATTGCCAAACATGTAGCGATAAGTTCGCAATTATGAATAGTCGGCTATTTTTCAGCCCCGAATGCCGCATAAAAAGTTAACCCTCCAAACACAAAGAATGACCATAGCGTTCCGTAGCTCTGTAGTAATGGTTTATTTATTTCCAGTATCGCCAATAGCGCCACATGGCCAACCCAAGAAACAAACATAACTCCAACCATAGCTTTTCTTTTGCTGCCCAATCGCTTACGCAATTTTCGGTAAAGAGGCATAAAAACATATCGAGCTGGCGGGTACCATCGATCCAAGTTTATCGCCATTATTTAGAGCCCCCTTCAATTTAGAAATATTCTAAATCTATTGTTAAATTAGCAATGTGTATACATGTAAAAGCCATCGCACTCAAAGTCAAAGAACCTCACTTAAATCATATTCAAAGTTAAGTGCTGAAGTATCTAAATTTGAGAACGTTAATCTCGCTCGCGTTCTAGCCGCATACAATGATGCCTCATGATGTCTTTGAACTTTATTGTCTGCTGAATAAAGAAATGTCTTTTGCTTTCTTTTCCTTGTGCCATCAGGAAAAAATTCTGTCCATGTAACAGCAATTTTTGGGTATATACGTCCACGGCTGCTTGCAAATGTATCCATTACATTCACCTGGCAACCAAAATTCATTCGTTTAACAAATTGTGGATTCGTTTGGATGAATTTAGCCCTTATAGAACCATAATACTCACATAGAAAGCTTGTAACGAAACTTTGAGCCGACAACTTAGGACATGCGTAATGACGGGCTCCAAAGTACATTGTCTTCTCTTTATCTTCACTCCAAAGTGTCGGGATTTTTACGTTAAAAGAGCCCTTGCGTTTTGTATCGGGAGATACAAACATGCAGTCATAATTAATCTTTTTTGGCACAAGCTTTCCTCTAGGCTTTTTCTTTATGAAACAACAACAGGCATTGCATGAGTTCGGTACTCCCAGAGTACCGCCCTTGCTTCTTCTATCGTAGAAACCGTGGCTACGAGCCATGAATCAGATCCATCACTGTCAGGTAGTTGGTCTACGGAAACTTCAAAACCATGGTCACACTATAAGTCCAAACAATTGCAGCGCAACAAACTATACGGCTGAAATATAATCCATTTCATGATGGGAACCTAGAAGATGGTGAGCTTACGGCAGCATAGCTCAACTTAACTCGCCAGCTCTGGTTTACTAAGTGCTTATCCAATATAAGGAAGGCACCATGCAAAACCAGAAAAACCTGATTCAGGCCACTGCTGACTTTGAGCACTGGCGACAAACCCGCATTAATAAACATGCCAGTATCCCCGATGAACTACGCTGCTTAGCACTCAAGCTGCTTGAAGAATATCCGATCAGTCACGTGACCAAAGCACTACGGATCTGCACCACCCAGCTCAATGACTGGCGCAAGCAACTTCCCGTTAAGTCGTCCGCTCCTGATTTTGTTCCGTTACAGATAGAGCCTGATTTACTACCTAAATCAGACCTGAGCCTTCAGCTCACTCTTCCTAATTCAAGTCAGATCTGTATCAGCGGCCTTGTCTCTCCTGACTTATTGCGAGCTCTGATACAAGAAGCAGGAGAAGTAAAATGATCCACCTGACTGCTGAGAGTAAAATCCTGCTTGCGACTCAACCAGCCGATTTTCGCTGTGGTATTGATGGACTCGCCGCCCTGTGTCGTCATCAGCTAAAACAGTCGCCTCGTAGCGGAACCCTGTTTGTGTTTACCAACCGCCGTCAAACCATGCTTAGAGCATTATGTTATGACGGCTCTGGCTTCTGGTTAATCAATAAACGCCTGAGCAAAGGCCGCTTTCAAGATTGGCCCCGTCATCACCAAGATGGGGTGACCCCTGTCGCCGCGAAGCAGCTTAAAGCTCTGTTGGTGGGGCTGCCTGGCTGGCAAAAAGTATGACCGTACGCACACTATTCCCCCTTAAGTTATCGATCCTCACGATCATGTTGACCGATCCCACAATGCTGGAATAATTGAGCGCATCAGCACTGCAAGCCAGCCGACAGGAACTTAAATGGCGCAAGACTTTACCGATATTGACAGCGAAGAGCTGGACGGGCTTATCCAGCGAGTGCACGAGGCAAAGGAGCACGACTTAGCACTGAGTGCGGAAGATTGCCACATCTTGTTGAAGGCATTAAAGACGCTGGCTGCCTTGCAAGAGCGTCTGTCTGATAACGATATCACCCTGCATAAATTGCGTAAGTTGGTTGGCATGGTCAAGTCATCAGAAACGATGGACACTCTACTCGGCCAGAAAAATAAGAAAAACAAAAACCGCGGTCAAAAACGTCCTAAGCCTAAAAATACCCAACCCAGCACACCACCAGTGAAACCGAAAGTCACTCAGCATAAACTGGACGATCTAAAGAAAGGCGATAGTTGCCCCGAGTGTCAAAAAGGCAAGTTATATAAATACGAGCCCGCTACGCTGTTGCGGATCACTGGGCAAAGTCCGTTCGTCCCAGAGCAACACGTTATGGAGCGGCTACGTTGCAATGCCTGTGGTCAGTACTTCACTGCCAAGTTACCTAATGACGTGATAAATGATGGAGAGCCAAGCCAGAAGTATGGTTACAGTGCCCGCAGCCTGATGGCTCTTCACAAGTTTTTTGCAGGTGCACCCTACTATCGTCAGGAGAGTACGCAAGCGCTGATGGGGATTAAACTGACCGCCTCAACCATCTTTGACCAAGTCGAGTTAGTCGCCAATAGCTTGCAACCCATTTATAACTTGTTAAGAGTGTTTGCCGCAAACGCAGAGCACTATTATTTAGATGACACGACCAACCGAATTTTAGACAAAGTCCCGATAGAAAAGCCGCAGAGAAATGGAACAAAAACCCGAGAGCGCAGTGGTGTTTACAGCTCCGGTTTAGTCGCGGGCTTAAAAGAGGGTCGTACTGTCGTGTTGTATCAGACCAATATCGGTCATGCCGGCGAGTTCATCGACGAGATTTTACATGACCGTGGCCGGACACTCGCGCCCCCGATATTGATGAGTGATGCCTTATCCAGCAACCGCCCATCGCTTGATTACGTGGTCGAACACAGTCTGTGCAACAGTCACGGACGACGGCAGTTTGCCGAAGTCCTTAATCAGTTTCCAGATGAAGTGGAGCAAGTACTACAGTGGTATGGTGAAATCTGGCGACACGATGATGAAGCCAGGGAGCTAGGACTTAACGCGGGGCAACGGTTAGCTTGGCATAAAAAGCTATCACTTCCGGTAATGGAGCAGATCCGAAACTGGGGTCAGGCCGAGCTGAACAGGGGAAATACAGAAGAAAACAGCGGGCTTGGTAAAGCAATTAATTATTTTACTAAGCATTATGAGGGGCTGACCGCCTTCTGCCGTCTCGAGGGAGCACAACTGGATAATAACCGAGCGGAGCAAGCACTCAAGCTAGTTGCTCGCAACCGAAAAAATGCCCTGTTCCATAAAACACAGGCTGGTGCGAGCATTGCGGATGTGATCATGGCGATGATAGCGACATCAGCCGAAGCGGGTATAAATGTGCTGGATTACTTTAATACGATACAGCGAATGGAAAGTGAAGTTAAGGCTAATCCACAACAGTTCTTGCCCTGGAATTATCAGTCCAATATCTAATCAAAACAGGCTCTGGCTTTCGGCCAGAGCCGCTTCTTAATACCTATGTACACTATCTTCTCGTAAGCTCACGTTGCTTCGCGCATGCTCGGCGCAAGTTCATGGAGGCGAAAAAGCTTCAAGGCAAAGGCAAGTCAGGTAAAGCGGATAAAGCGTTGGCCAAAATCCAGAAGCTTTATGGAATAGAATCACGCTTAAAAGGTGCCAGTGCCGAAAAACGGAAAGCAGAGCGCCAAGAGCATGCTAAGCCGATACTGGATGAGCTTTATGAATGGATGACAACTCAGAAAGTGCTTGAGTCTAGCCCGCTGGGTAAAGCAATAAAATACACGCTCGGTCAGTGGCCGAAGCTCACCCGCTATATCGATGACGGTCACTTATCGATAGACAACAACCGAGCTGAACGCGCAATAAAACCGCTGGTTATTGGGAGAAAGAACTGGCTCTTCTCGACCAATCCCAATGGAGCTGAAGCGAGCGCGATGCTTTACAGTATCGTCGAGACAGCGAAAGCCAACGGCCTTATCGTTTACGACTACATGGTCAAGTGCATGCAGGAGTTAGCGAAAGCGGAACCTGATATCGATGCACTCCTGCCTTGGAACTTCAAACACTAACAATATCGCCCCGTGGGTTCATGGCGCGGATACGTTGGCTAGTCTATACTGTACCGGTTAAGATCAGATTTGACAGTTCAGTACGCTGCGAATTCTAAATCGAATTGCCCCATCAACAGGCTAACCACCCTGGTTAGGATAGCTCTATATCTCTTATTCAAAGCTTTGGTCTTTATCTTTCATTGTCACCCTGTCATAAATTAAATGTCATTTACACTGAATCTGAGGGGAGAGTTGAAATATAGTTATATAATAGGTCGATTATAGATATAAAAATCAAACTTTATTATTAGCTTGGCGGGAAATTGAATCCCTAATAATTAAACAACCTTCAGTACTGACTTTCTGCGCACTTTGATATTCTTCAAGTAGTATGAGTATGCCTTTTTGAATCATCTTTTCGAGAGGGACACTGACAGATGTTAAGCTTGGCGTTAAAAATGCACCCATTTTACTGTTATCAAATCCTGCTATGGATATATCCTTCGGCAGGTGATAACCCAACTCCATAAAAGCTTTCATTGCCCCTAATGCCATATCATCATTACCCGCTAATACTGCGGTAAAATCTACACCGCTTTTTACTAATTTCTTTGCGGCAAGATAACCGCTCTCTGGTGTCCATTTTGCAGCAACAATCCGCTCTTGATTAACCTCAATACCATGTTTTTTCAATGTATCTTTATAAGCACACAAACGCTGTATACCGGTTGATGAATCAGAGAGCCCTCGAATAAAAGCAATATTTTCATGCCCTTGTTTAAGAATATATTCCACCATCAAGGAGGCATTCGAATAATGATCAGTTGTTATACAGTGTTGAGGATCAGACGATAGGTTACGGTTAAGAACAACAATAGGCGTTAAAGTTGAATCAATGATTGCTTTTAGATCTTTCTCTGTGAGATATTTAGGATAAACAATAATTCCGGCACACTTCATATCGAGTAAAAAGTTAATCGCATTCTTTTCATCTTCAGCGCTGTGCTTTCCATCCGCCATTACAAGCTGACGTCCATGCTGCTCACTAAATGATGCCGCGTGATAAACCAGAGAAGAAAAATAAGGACCATCATACAAAGCGTTGGTGATCACAAAACCAATAAAGTTAGTTTTTTTAGTGGCAAGCTGTTGAGCTAAGAGATTAGGCCGATAGCCAGTTTCTTCTATGGCTTTAAAAACTTTAGCTGTCACTTCTGGACGAACAATATTTTTGCCATTAAGCACTCTTGAAACAGTTGCCTTGGAGACCCCTGCTTTTTGAGCCACATCGAACATAGTTACCATGTTATAATCCATTTGACCAAAAATAAATTAGCCGGCATAGGGACCGGCTAATTGGGTCATATTAGAGTGTCTCTCCATTTGACGCAATCACGTCTTTATACCAATTAAAAGACTTCTTAGGTGAACGTTCTAGCGTGCCTGTGCCATCATTATGTTTATCTACATAAATAAAGCCATAACGCTTCTTCATTTCGCCAGTTGTGAATGAAACAAGGTCAATACATCCCCACGGGGTATAACCCATTAATTCAACCCCATCTTCGGTTACAGCCTTCTTCATTTCTTGAATATGTGAGCGTAAGTAATCAATTCGGTAGTCATCATTAATTTCGCCACTACTTTCGACAGTATCAATAGCCCCAAAACCATTTTCAACAATAAAAAGAGGAGCCTCATAGCGCTCATATAAAGAAGCTAAGCAGTAACGAAGTCCAACCGGATCTATCGGCCAGCCCCAATCACTCGCAGTAATATGAGGATTCGTCACAGAATTCTCATGGCTACCATCTAGGCTCTCAGCCAATGATTTAGTTGAGGTAGAGTTAACGGTATTAGACATATAGTAACTAAACCCTAAATAGTCACACTTACCTTCACGTAAAATGGCCTCATCTTCTGGTGCCATTTCAATATGATATTTCTTCCTCTTCCATTCAGTTAATGCGTAGTTAGGATAATGTCCTTTCATCATGACATCAGAGAAATAATAACGATCGCGCATAGCAATTTGAGCCGTCATGGCATCTTCTGGTTTCGATGAATATGGATAAAAAGGAACCATTGAACACATCGAACCAATTAATAGATTTGGATTCAATTCATGTGCTTGCTTAACTACCAAAGCGCTCGCCACAAATTGATGATGCACTGCTTGATACATCGCCTCTTCTGGGCGCTCTTTTTGAGAAAATTTCACACCAGAGCACATCCAACCAAAAATATCGGCAGAAACATTTTTTTGATTATTAATCTCATTAAATGTCATCCAATACTTTACTTTGTGCTGGTAACGTTCGATAACTGTCATTGAGTATTTAACAAAATAATCAATGACTTTTCGGCTCATCCAACCATCATATTTTTCTGCTAAGTGATATGGCATTTCAAAGTGGCTAAGGGTAATAACCGGCTCGATCCCATATTTTATAAGCTCATCAAATAGGTCATCATAAAATTGCAAACCCGCTTCACAGGGTTCGGTTTCATCACCCTTAGGGAAAATCCTCGTCCATGCAATACTGGTTCTAAAACATTTAAATCCCATATCAGAAAATAGCTTTATATCTTGTTTATAGCGATGATAAAAATCGATCGCAACCTGATTGGGGTATTGCTCACCATCGATAACTCCATCGGTTATTCTCCTTTGAACACCGTGTTCTCCGGCAGTTAATACATCAACCACGCTAGTACCTTTACCATCAGCATCCCAACCACCTTCAAGTTGGTGGGCAGCAACAGCACCGCCCCATAAAAAATTTTCTGGAAAACGATTGTTCATATAATCTCCTTATTACGACATTTGGATTACAGGTTGGCCCATTACAATTGATGGCCGAATAGGTTCGAAATCTAATTTAAATTCATCACTGTTCAATACGGTGTTTGTCAAACTAGTTGTCGCGATCACTACGTTATGCACTCTCAGCCTTGACACTATTTTGTTCAGGGTTTAAGTACACTTCTTTTGGTAAATCCCAATTACGGATATTACCGCTCCAGCGCTCAGGGTGAGCATCTTTAGCACCTTGATAAACTTCTTTTCTATTAGCCAATATGTCACCCGCTAATCCTGAATGCCTTTGATGTGGGCTGACGTATTTGATGCCACTATGTTTGTGGTTAAAATTATACCAGTGGCTAAATTTCAACACCCAACTACGCGCCTCATCAATTGTTGAAAACCCTTTATACGGATAGTCAGGGCGATATTTACACGTTTTAAATATCGACTCAGCATAAGCATTATCATTGCTCACCCTAGGACGATTAAAAGACGACACGACACCTAAACTATAAAGTGTTTCAAGCATTGATGAGCCTTTCATTGGGCTTCCATTATCCGAATGCAGTACCAGAGGATTATCTTTAACTCCTTCTTTTAAATGAGCTTTCTTAATTAATATTGATGCATTTTCTGCTGATTCGTCATCATGAATTTCCCATCCAACAATCTTTCGACTAAATATATCGAGTATCAAATATAAATAAAAATGCAGCCCTTTAGCGGGGCCTGGTAACCAAGTAATATCCCAACACCACACTTGGTTTGGCCCTGTAGCACAGTGTGTCGTCGGTACTTTTCTCTCTTTTATCTGACTACGTCCGCGAGCGTTTTGCTGTTTTTCTTCATGAAGAACACGATAATATGTTGATTCAGAAGCAAGATAAATACCCTCATCTGCTAATGTAGGGACGATTTGGCTTGGTGGTAAGCTCTTAAAATCATCGCTATTAACGATGGCTAATATGTTATCTCTCTCTGCTTTTGATAGCTTATTTTTTGGCTCAGGGCGCTGAGATATTGGTCTACCATCTGTTTTTATGTTCCCGTCAACAGTCCAACGTTGATACGTCCGGACACTGATCCCAAGTTCACGGCAAGCTTTAAACTTTGGCGCACCAGAACTCACAGCTTCATTAACTAGTTTAACTGCTTGAATGCGAGCTGAGTCGAGGATCATTCGTCCTCGGCTTCCCCCCAGATCGCATTTGCTTTTTTTCTTAACACCAATAGTGCTGCGGTTTCAGCGAGTGCCTTATCTTTTCGACGTAGCTCCTTTTCTAATTGATTGATCTGTTTTTTATCTTTCTTTGTTTCGGTGGAGAAGGCTTTTTCTTGCTCTTTAACGTTAGCGTTTGCATCTATACACGCATTTCGCCAAGCCGATACTTGTTCCACATAAAGACCTTTGCCTCGGCAATATTCCGCTAACTCAGCTTGATTTAAAGAGGCTGTTTCCAACACGACTGAGAATTTATTTGCTGATGACCACTGCTCAGCATTCTTTCCATCACCTGGCACTAAATGCCCCTTATCAATTGCTTGTTTTCGCCAATTATACAAGGTTGATTCACCAATCCCCATCTCGATTGATAATTGGGCTATTGCTATATTATTTGGAGGCATCATCTTCTGAAGAGCCGACTCTTTGCTTTGCGCTGAATAATGTTTCATTGTTACTCCACGCCCTCTGTTTAATGGTTGAATATTAAGCGCGACAACTAGTCTGACAGAGAGGGAATACGATAAACGGTGTGGTTAGGTCATATCCTGCTTTTTCGATAGCGGCTTTATCAAATTTGATTAAAGGTTCACCCTCTTTCACTTGTTGGTCTAACACTACCAAGGTTTCAAAAAACTGTCCTTTGAGATTGACAGTATCTAATCCGACATGGATAAGTAGCTCAGCTCCGTTACTGCATGTTAAGCCCACTGCGTGTTGACTTTCGATAACTGAAGAAACAATCGCATCACAAGGCGCATATACTTGCCCATCTGCAGGTTGAAAGGCGATTCCATCACCTAACAGCCTCTCAGAAAAACTAAGGTCATTTACACTCTCAAGTGAGACAATGACACCATTGATAGGACTATTTAGTTTAAGTTCTTTCGCCGTTTTTGTTGACTCCGAAGTTTGAGTTAGGGAGCTAGAACTTTCTTCTTGAGGGTCATTAAAGCCAACGATGTAAACCAAGATAAATGTGACAACAATTGTGGTAGCCACGCCAATCACTTCTCCAATGAAAGAGCTGCTATTTTCTACACTAATCGCATTCATAATAGTTAGCAGACTAGGCAAACCAGCATAAGCATAGTAATAGCTGCCAAAGAGACTCGCGACTACGGCCCCCAATGCACCGCCAATACATCCGCAAACAAATGGTTTTTTCAGTCGTAATGTAACTCCATAAAGTGTGGGTTCTGTTATACCAAATATTGCAGTAACACCGGCTGAAAATGATGTTGTCTTAAATAATGTATTTCTAGATTTAAAACCCACCGCAAAAGCTGCGGCCATCTGAGCAACTACAGCCATGGTTTGGAAAGCTTGAAATGAGTCTCGGCCATACAAATCAAAGTTAGCTAAAATAACTGGTGTGATCCCCCAATGCACTCCGAAGATAACGATCACTTGCCATATACCGCCGATGAATGCCGCCGCGACAGCAGGTGATGCCTCAAACAACCAGTTATAACCATTTGCTATGCCTACAGCAGCAGCACTACTGATAGGGCCAATTAAGATAAGAGTTATTGGCACCATAATGACCATACAAACAAGTGGTGTGAATAACTCACTCACTACCTCAGGAATGACTCGCTTAGCATATTTTTCTACATAAGAAAGCCCCCATATCATAAATATAGGAGGAAGCACGGATGAGGTATATACGGTCTGAGCTAAAGAGAAGCCGAGAAAAGTAATGACCTCTCCATTAGCAATTTGAGCTGCCATTGTTGCCCAATCAGGATTAATCAGAGTACAGCTACATAACACGGCAATAAAAGGAGAGCATTTAAAGTGCTTGGAAGCTGTAACCGCAATAAATACTGGTAAGAATGCAAATGGTGTCCAAGACATAAAGTTCAAAACAGCAAAAGTACCTGACGTAGTAATTTCTGGAGAAAAATACTTCGCAATAATAAGGATCCCTTGTAATATTCCAGCAGACGCTAAGATAAATACAATCGGAGCAAAAATGGCTGACATAGAGCCAATAATGGCATCTACAACTCTTACTTTGTGACCATTATCTTGTAAGATATGTTGATCGACTAACCCTGACAGAGCCTCATACACTTCAGCAACATGAGTACCAATAACAATTTGAAATTGCCCACCACTTTGGACAACAGTAATGACCCCTGGAAACTGTTTTATCGTTGATTCAGCGTCTATTGGCACAGTCTTTAGCACTAATCGTAAACGCGTTGCACACCTAGTAAAGCTGACGATATTTTCTTCATTTCCCACTTCAACCAATATATCTCGAGCGAGTTGTTGATAGTCTCGAATCTTTGCCATGTAATATTCCTTATTATTTTTAAGCTATGCAACCCCTTTGAGACCGGTTTCAATTTAGTGTCAACACCTCATTGCTGCAACCGGTTTCAGTCTAAACTGTGCATTACTTATCAGTTTCCTTTTAACTTAAATTAATAAATGCTGTTTAGATGGCATCATGACTAATGACCGAAAGTATGTAAATTCGGTCATTTTATATATAGATGGAGGGTTTCACGAGGTAAGTTTTTTGGTAGCGCTTGTCGTTTACCACGTTTTTTTGTGGCCGTTTTTGTGGTAGTGACAATATCATCTTCCACCTTAGCGGCTTCACACTCTACCTCATTAAAGAGGTAGAGTGTGCTTCACCATAAGGCCTCAATGATTCTGAATGTTTCGCGAACTGGCGGTCAAGCGCCAGCTTAAATTGTTCATTCAATGAACGAAGTATCATTGACCTTAAAACGCTTTAAAAAAATCTACTAGCGTTCATTTGGACATTTATTGGTTAGTGCAAAAGGCCTACTAAAGCTCGATAGTGTCAATTGATTTGAATTAATACTTTTTAAAAGTGAATAAAAGTGCCAAACGCGTGTTATTGGATAGTTGGTCGCATTAGTCGATGCAGATCCTGAACAAAACGCTTATGTACAGCAGAACTTAATTCAACATTAATCAGGGCGCGAGCTTACTTTGATGGATTTATAACCCAAAGAAGACTCGGGCCCGATAATCAGCAAGGCAACATTATCGTGACCAGTAACTTGCCTTTCTCTCAATTGTCAAGTGCGTTCACTGACGATGCAACGTTGACGGCGGCACTACTCAATAGTTTTTTTCATCACTCACTCATCATACAGATCAGCGGCGAAAGCTATCGATTACGCGGTAATAAGGCGGCTGGAACCATACCAGCAGTTCTGGGAAGGTCTGAAAGCAAAAATTAATTACGGGGGGCAATTTTACTTCGGCGATAACGCTGATAAGTGGGTCAGTTTTAAACTGACGTTGACACTGTGTAGCAAACCACGTTTAACATCGACTCCAATATGTGCTTTTAACCCAAAGAACCATTGATTTCCTTTCTGGGTTGATGCATTTCTAGATCACGTGATTTTGCTTTATTTTTGGTCGAGCTAGCGGCTTCAATAATAGTTGCGTCAACGATGGTACCTTCTTTGAAGTAGATGCCTAGATCTGAAAGCCATTTGTGCACTTCTTTAAATAGTTTGCGTCCAAGCTTATGCTTTTCCAATAATTCACTGGCTAGAGTTTTCAACGCCGTATCTACTATACGCAAATAACCGCGAGATGCTTGGTTTGGCGAGAATGACTTGGCTCTCAGACGCGGCAACGATATACAGATCTATTGGTTCTAAATCAAAAAGCGTTAACAAAGGCGGTGAGTCAAGACAACTCGCGCTTCGGGAGCGCGTCACTGACACAATTTCTGCGTCAAATAACTTGAAAAGAGCTTACTATTCCGCTGCATTATTTCCTTGAACTAGTATCAGTGACAACGTTCTGAAATCTGCATCTTGAAGTCATTTGGGTATATCGTGTTCATTTCTTTAGTTTAAAGGATAGGCGTTTTATTTGTTTGGATCGCTTTTTCTTGTTTACATAGCTCGATCCAAGCTGTCGCTGTTTTTGGGATATACCGCTCTGAATGCCAAATGAGGCCTAGCCGCCAGTCCATTGAGGTTGAAATGGTTTTTACTAAAACTTCCGTGTCGAGGATTCGATGGCATAGTGGCTGTGGAAGAAAGGTAATGCCACTGCCATTTTTGACTAGTGCAACTAAAAAGTCCCATTGGCTACTTCGTGCTGAAATCTGAGGTGTATATCCAGCTTGGTGGCAACGCTGAAGGATATATTCGCTGAGAGTGAAGTCTTTAGTATACATATAGAAGGGTTCATCTCTTATATCATGCCAAGAAACCAAGTTGTTGTTCTGCCACTTACCATTATTTGGTACAATAGCCTGTATTTGGTACCTATCCAAAGGTAGAAATGTAATTGCATGATCGGTATGCGTCGGTAACATAGTGATCGCAACATCCATTTCGCCATTTATTAAAGCTTGCTCTATCTTTCTTCCCCCATACTCTAAGATGGTTAATTCTACTTTAGGGTACAGTTGTTTATAGCGACGTATTATTCCCGCATAGAGATGTCCAACCATAGGTGGGATCCCCAAGCGAAGATGACCCCTCTCTAGATGATTCAAGTCATCCAGCTCCGCATTAAGCTGTTCCATCGTATCAATTACTTGTAATGCTCTTGCGTAAACGATTTCCCCTGCATCGGTTAACCAAAACCTTCTTCCATCCCGCTGAATAAGTGGCTGGTTTAACGATTGTTCTAAGTTTCTAATCATCTTACTGATGGTTGGTTGAGTAACAAATAGAGCTTCTGAAGCACGCGTGAAGCTTTGATGTTGAATCAATGTTACAAAGTAACGTAAAGCTTTTATATCCATTTGGGAACCTCAAAACTACTAACTACAACTCTATCATGCCATATTGGCATAGTTTTAATAATTATAATTCATTTTATGAAGGTAATTGTTGTCTCTATAATGTGATGACGTTCAAAGATATGATGCGAGGTGGGTCATGGTAAGGTGCTTTTTTACTGTTTTACAGATAGTTATTTTGTCACTGATATGGCTGGCAGGAGATTATTTAGTCAGACAGTTTCATTTACCCATACCTGCTAATGTAACGGGGATGTTATTGCTTTTGCTGCTTTTGTTGGCTCGAGTTGTCAATGTTAATTGGTTACGCGATGGGGCAACTTGGCTGCTGGCGGAAATGTTACTTTTTTTTGTACCTGCTGTGGTGGCCGTTGTGAATTACCAATCTTTAGTGGTACATCAGGGGCTGAAAATTTTTGCGGTGTTGCTGAGTAGTACCATTATTGTTATCGCAGCTACGGCGTTAGTCATTGACCGAGTTTATCGATTTGAGCTAAAGCTTGCGCGCCGCAAACGAAGTTGTAATCAGATCCTTTTAGCAAAAGATATGGAGTCTTAAATGGAGGTATGGGGGCAATACGGAGTCGGTCTTTTTTGTTTGGTTATGACACTGATATTTTATTATTTCAGCAAGTATTTTTACCGACGCAAGCAAAATATTTTGTTGATGCCATTATTTCTCGCTCCGGTTTTATTAATCATTATGGTGGTAGCGTTCAAAATTCCTTACAACTCATACATGGAAGATTCTCATTGGCTGATGTGGATGCTAGGCCCGGCAACGGTGGCATTTTCTATACCGGTGTATGATAACCGTGATCTGATCCGACGACACTGGTTATCTATGGTGGTTGGCGTATCCACCTCAGTCATCGTGGCTGTCACAAGTACAGTGATGCTAGCTCGGTTATTTGATTTATCTGAAATGCTTCAACGAAGTTTAGCTATGCGTTCAATAACAACCCCTTTTGCTGTTGAAGCATCCAAATTAATTGGAGGGCAAATCGACTTAACCGCATTATTCGTGGTAATTACTGGAGTCATAGGTATGGTAGTGGGAGAGTCTATATTGACGGTATTGTCTATTCGCTCTCGACTGGGTAAAGGAGTGAGTTTGGGAGCATCAGCCCATGGAGCTGGCACTGCGAAAGCATTTCAGTTTGGTAACACTGAGGGAGTCATTGCTAGCATAGCAATGATGATAGCAGGAATGGTGACAGTATTGGTTGCCCCATTAGTTGGCCATATTTTTTGGTAGGTTTGGTTAGCACTATTGAACCTACAAATTCAGAACTTAAAAGTTGTGACAACATTTTGTTTCTTGATTGAGCTATTTTATCGGTCAACCCTCTCAACAGTGTGAGTACGCTATTTGAATCCACTAAACATTACTCGCATCAATACAGCCGTCAGTCGAGAAACCAGTTAGTAGTATTGCCATCATTTATGTAGACTGAGCTATCAAATACAACGCCTTCTTCAGTCGCTCCCAACCTCTTAATCAGACGAGCAGAAAAATCATCGAAATATCTGGAGATGAAGTTTAGGGTATAAGGCGTTGCCATGATGCTATATGCTTCAAGCGTCCGCCCGCTTACCCACCAGTAGAAGAAACTGTTTTATGGGAATAAGGCTAGTATAAACGCTCGTTATCAGAAACAGCTATATATCCAGTGGTAATTATTAGGTGAGAAATTACAATTTTGAGCTTAGTAACTTGCGCTATGATTAAAGCGCTGAACAAGCTTATACAGCTAGGTATGCCTGAAATTAATTACATTGCTTGTTGGAAGGTTTTCCCCAAGAGATTGGAAAAATTAAATGAGTAGACTTTCTAGTTTGTTCATTTCTTATGGCTTTGTATAGGTAAGCTTGGATTTCGTGCGGGGCATATTTTTTAATGTATCTGATATTTACTTTGTAAATTAATGGGATAACAACAGGAAATAGCCCCCTCAAACTTTAATGGTGTACGTGCAGAATACACCCCATCGATGGTAGAGATCTTAAGTTGAAAGTCGTTAATACGCTCAGGCTTATCGATATAAAGCGTATTACCTAAAGAAGTCGGCATACCTGTATCCCCACAACTAATTGGCAGGAGACTTTTACGGTAGGCGGTATAGTGATCCGCACCAGCAGTTTTGGACACCGAGTTAAGTGAGTACAATCACTAACGAGGTGAACCATGACAAGCAAGAAAAAACGTATTATCCATTCCCCTGAATTTAAAGCAGAAGCCCTGAAGCTAGCAGAGAAAGTGGGAGTAGCTGCGGCAGCGAGACAACTGTCGTTACACGAATCCCAGATCTATGGTTGGCGTAAGTCAGCTAAGAGCGACACCAGCACCAGTCAGCGGGAAAAAGATCTAGCCGCTGAAGTTGCCAAACTCAAACGACAATTGGCTGAGCAAGCTGAAGAGCTAGATATAGTAAAAAAGGCCGCCACCTACTTCGCGAAAAACCTAAAGTAGATTGCTACGAATTTATGCTCGAACACCTGCTTTGCTTCAGAGTTGCCCGCATGGCTAAGGTGTTCGGTGTTTCACGAAGTGGGTTTTATTACTGGATTAAGCATCGCCACAAGGCCATCCAGCGCGAGGTAACTCGGCAAGAGCTTGATACGAAGGTCAAAGAGGCTTTTGATAATAGCAAAGGTCGTGATGGCTCAAGGCGCATCCAGAAAGAGCTGGCTGAGAACGGTGATAGCCGTAATGTTAAAACCATTGCCGCCAGTATGAAGCGGCAGGATTTAACGCCGAAAGCGGCACGTAAGTTTAAGTGTACGACGGACAGCAAACATAAAATGCCAGTTGCTCCGAACCTGCTGGCTCAGGATTTTAAGGCAGAGGCTCCGAATCAAAAGTGGGCGGGAGACATCACCTATGTTGCGACAAGCGAAGGCTGGCTGTATTTGGCGGTAATCATTGACCTTTATTCCAGGCAAGTAGTCGGTTGGTCTATGGATACCAGAATGACGGCAACTCTGGTTTGCGATGCGTTATCAATGGCCTTGTTCCGTCGAGGGTTCCCTGAGCAGGTTATCGTTCATAGTGACCGAGGTAGTCAGTACTGCTCAAAAGATTATCGAGACATCATAACTGCTTATAATCTAAAGCAAAGTATGAGTAGGAAAGGAAACTGCTGGGATAATGCTTGTGTTGAGAGCTTCTTCCATTCATTGAAAGTTGAAGCGATCCAGTATGAGCCGATCATGACGCGAGACGAGATGCGCCAAACGATCTTTGAATACATAGAGGTTGATTATAATCGGACAAGAAGGCACAGTGCTCTTGGGTATCTAAGCCCAGTTAACTTTGAAAATCAAAATGTCGCTTAATGAAGTGTCCAGTCTGGCTGGAGCAGATCATAGTGCTCAACTAAACCAATCTTATAGGGGGGAGGCTTGTTCTCTATCTAGGCTAAAGTGGGCTTTGTAGTGGTCAACAAAAATAGTAAAGGTGAGAGCCATTTATCTCAATGTTATATTCTATTCCTTGAAAACCATTTAAATTTACTAGTTAAATATAAACAATTCGACGTTCATATGTTAATAGGAATTAATTAAAGTAAAAACTTTTTACTTGTAAACATATGATAATGTCTTAGAATTACAGTTCTCAGACTTTATATCTTAGGGAAGACTATGAAAGACCTCATGACACTACCGAGCGATCTTGACTCTATTAGACCTCAGCAACTAGTCCAGTACCTAAGCTCTAATTCTTCTAAAGCTATCGATCACGAGAAAGTTCAACAGCTGATTTTACATTTCCAAAATCAATTCTACTCTAGGCAAGGTCAGTATTCTGACTCTACATTAAGGCGCTTAAAGTCAGCCTGGGCTATGTTTGTTACATGGTGCAATGAAAATGGACGTCAATCTCTGCCATCTTCACCAGATACTGTAGAAGATTACTTAAAATCCACAAATAAATCGTTACGTGGTAACACTTTAAAAGTTAATCTTTGGGCGATATCTAAGACTCATAAAATTTCTGGTTGTCCTGACCCAACAAAAGACATTTATGTTGAAGGGCAATTAAAACAAATAATCAGAAATAAAAAGTACTCGGGTGAAAGTCCAAATCAAGCGACTGCATTTAACGAGTTTCATTTAAACCAAGTTATTGACCTGTGGGGTACGAGTTCATCACCTATGCAAAAACGAGATTTAATGGTTCTCGGTCTTGCATATGAGTCGCTTCTACGTGAATCTGAAATCGTGCGTATCAAATTTAAACATATAAACTGGAGTCAAGATGGTTCGGCTTTAATAACTATTCCATATACAAAAACAAACCAACTAGGTTCGGATGAAGTGGTCTATGTATCAAAGCAGGTGACTGGCTTTATACGTAAATATTTAGCAATTAATGATTTAGATAAACAAGATGATTCTTTTTTAATTCAAGGATTTACAAAGAGTGGTAATATAAAACAACAACTTTCCCCTAAAGCTGTCACCCCCAAAACCATTGAACGTATTTTTGCAAAAACGGCTGTAATTTTAGGCTTAGAAGATATGGGACTTCGTAAATTCACCGGCCATAGTGCAAGAGTTGGTGCAGCTCAAGACTTATTACGAGATGGGTATACAACTCTTCAAGTACAACAATCTGGTAGATGGTCGACGGAACGTATGGTTTTACATTATGGGAAAGGAATCCTTGCAGCAGATAGTGCCATGGCTAGAAAACGTAGATAGTTTGTCAATATTCAGCTTGAATAATAAGTTTAGTGATTACTGATACCGAGGAAAACTGTTGCACACGATATCAGAAAAATAGATATATTACTGTCATATTTCAACGTAAGAAACTATATAAGCGCAGCGGTGATGATACAGCAACGGTAATCCATTTATCCTATTATTTGGCCACTTACGCTTTGCTTCAGCAACAGCACCTTGGCAATTTTCGTGATAACCAAGTCCAACTTGGTTCTCTGTATTTGGCATATAAGAGCAACCCGCTGTAGTGTTGTGAACCTCATGATCACCATTTCGTTGAGGATTTTTATTGATTATGTAATTAGGCATTTATTATTCTCTTTTTATGTACGTAGCAAAATTGCATACATTTTATACATTGGGGGTAATGATAAAAATATCAACAATAAATGGTTATTGCCTTTGTTTTCGTTGCTTAAAAATTAATATATAAAAAAGGCCGCCTATGGCGACCTTCTTATTATTTCCAATTCATTTTCAGCTCTTTATGCTTAATGGTACAGTCCTTTAAGTACAAATTAATCAAGTTTTGATAAGGCACACCATTCTCTTCCGATAAGCTTTTAAAGTAACTCACTACGTCCTCATCAAGACAAATAGTGATCTGCTTTTTGTTTTTTTTCACATACGGATTAGGTACTGAATTAGAAAAATCATATTGTTCACGCATAACGAAACTCCTCGTATTGTTTACGTTCTCGCTTAGTCGCCTTTCTTGCTGAGATTAAACGTACATTGTTATCTTCATGTCGGTAACAATGGCAAACAACAAGCGTATTACTTTGCTGACTAACACCAATAATAATGAAACGTTCCTCTCCAAGAGAACTATCAGGATTTGGAATCAAACGAGAGTATTCATCTTCAAAAACCGTTCCAGCTTCATCAAAAGTAACACCATGCTTTCTCTTACGGGTAAGGTGAATTATTCATTTTAGTTTTTGTTCTTCTTATTTATTTAACAGTCTTTGAGCCATTAAATAGGCTTCTTTTTTTTCTCGTTTTCCGACGGCTAAGATAAGCACGATTAATTCATCATCAACAACTTTATAAACCAGTCGATAACCAGATTGCTTGAGTTTGATTTTGTAACATCCCGATAATCCACCATGTAATTTGTTTGCCTCTATGTGCGGATTAACTTGAATCTTTTTGAGTTTTTCTTTGAACTGAGATTTAACCGGCTCTCCTAATTTAGAGAAAAGTTTTTGGGCTTTTCGTTCAAATTTCAACTTATAAACTGTCAAGGTCTACCTCAACAAACTCACCCGTTTCATAAGCTTCTTGAGCCATTTTCATTAGCTCAATATTTTCAAGCTCATCAACCATTTTTTCATATAAAGCGGCTGGGACAGCGTAAAATGCAGGTTTGTTGCGATTTAAAATAGCAACAGGCGCACCATGGCCTTCTTCTAATACGCCCATTGGATTATTTTTGAGCTGAGTAAGTCCAGCACTCACATCCGTCAAAATGTTGTTTGTTAAGTTCATAATGTAAACCTCTCTTAAAGTGCATTTAATAAGGTGATTATAAATCTTTTAAAAGGGCTTGTCATGTTTTGTGAAAAATCAGAATGACAAGATAGAGGTGTGAGATGGAAACTGATCCGCACCAGCAGTTTTGGACACCGAGTTAAGTGAGTACAATCACTAACGAGGTGAACCATGACAAGCAAGAAAAAACGTATTATCCATTCCCCTGAATTTAAAGCAGAAGCCCTGAAGCTAGCAGAGAAAGTGGGAGTAGCTGCGGCAGCGAGACAACTGTCGTTACACGAATCCCAGATCTATGGTTGGCGTAAGTCAGCTAAGAGCGACACCAGCACCAGTCAGCGGGAAAAAGATCTAGCCGCTGAAGTTGCCAAACTCAAACGACAATTGGCTGAGCAAGCTGAAGAGCTAGATATAGTAAAAAAGGCCGCCACCTACTTCGCGAAAAACCTAAAGTAGATTGCTACGAATTTATGCTCGAACACCTGCTTTGCTTCAGAGTTGCCCGCATGGCTAAGGTGTTCGGTGTTTCACGAAGTGGGTTTTATTACTGGATTAAGCATCGCCACAAGGCCATCCAGCGCGAGGTAACTCGCCAAGAGCTTGATACGAAGGTCAAAGAGGCTTTTGATAATAGCAAAGGTCGTGATGGCTCAAGGCGCATCCAGAAAGAGCTGGCTGAGAACGGTGATAGCCGTAATGTTAAAACCATTGCCGCCAGTATGAAGCGGCAGGATTTAACGCCGAAAGCGGCACGTAAGTTTAAGTGTACGACGGACAGCAAACATAAAATGCCAGTTGCTCCGAACCTGCTGGCTCAGGATTTTAAGGCAGAGGCTCCGAATCAAAAGTGGGCGGGAGACATCACCTATGTTGCGACAAGCGAAGGCTGGCTGTATTTGGCGGTAATCATTGACCTTTATTCCAGGCAAGTAGTCGGTTGGTCTATGGATACCAGAATGACGGCAACTCTGGTTTGCGATGCGTTATCAATGGCCTTGTTCCGTCGAGGGTTCCCTGAGCAGGTTATCGTTCATAGTGACCGAGGTAGTCAGTACTGCTCAAAAGATTATCGAGACTGATCTGCACCAGCAAGACTGGACACCTTGCTAAGCGACATATTGCTGTTCAAAGTTGACTGGGCTTAAATACCCAAGAGCACTGTGCCTTCTTGTCCGATTATAATCAACCTCTATGTACTCAAAGATCGTTTGACGCATCTCGCTTCTTGTCATGATTGGCCATATTGAATGGCTTCAACTTTCATTGAATGGAAGAAGCTCTCGACACAAGCATTGTCCCAACAATTTCCTTTCCTACTCATACTTTGCTTTAGATTATAAGCGGCTATCTGATCTCTATAATCTTTAGAGCAGTACTGGCTACCACGGTCACTATGGATGATAACTTGTTCTGGGAAGCCCCGTCGGAACAACGCCATTGATAGAGCATCACTGACTAGTTTTGCAGTCATGCGAGTATCCATAGACCAGCCAATCACTTGTCTTGAGTAAAGGTCGATAATTACCGCCAAATACAGCCAGCCTTCACTCGTCGCTAGATAGGTGATATCACCAGCCCACTTCTGATTTGGGGCTGAAGCATCAAAGTTCTGAGCAAGCAGATTCGGGGCTACAGGCATTTCATGCTTACTGTCTGTCGTGCATTTGAATTTTCGGGCAGCTTTCGGCGTTAAATTCTGCCGCTTCATACTGGCTGCAATGGTTTTTACGTCGTGCTCATCACCGTTATCAGCCAGTTCCTTTTGAATTCGTCTGGAGCCGTCTCGTGCCTTGCTGCTATCAAAAGCTTTCTTGACCTTACAATCAAGCTGTTGACGAAATGTCTCACGATTCGTTGTCTTGTGGCGGTGCTTAATCCAGTAATAAAACCCACTTCGTGAAACATCGAACACTTTAACCATACTGGTTATACGGAAGTTTAATAAGTGTTCGAGCATAAATTCATAGTAATCTATTTTAGATGCTTCGCGAAATAGGTGGCGGCCTTTTTTACGATTTCTAGCTCCTCTGCTTGCTCAGCAAGTAACCTTTCTTTTGAGCTTAGCGTTTTCAGCAGCCAGTTCTTTTTCTCGATTACTGGTGTTGGTATCTTTCTTCGAAGCCTTTCGCCATGCATAGATTTGAGATTCATGCAGCGATAACTGTTTTGCAGTGGCAGCCACACCAATCTTTTCAGCTAATTTAAGGGTTTCAGCTTTAAATTCAGGAGTGTGTTTGATTCTTGTATTCTTGGTTGTCATTGTTCACCTCGTTAGTGATTGTACTCACTTAACTCGGTGTCCAAAACTGCTGGTGCGGATCACCGCGAGCTGAAACATATTTGCACTCAATGCCAAATTTAATAAATAGATGCATAGCCGCTAATAGAGCCGTATCTCCACAACAGCCTGTAGGGAATTTAGTTAAGCATGCTCTAAAAGCTGTACCACTTGGGAACAAACTTTTAGGAGTACTTTCTAGCGCATTTCGTAAGAATAGCAACTCACTAAAAATATCTGAATTCTGTATACGCCGCTTGTGCTTTTTGATAACAATCACGCGCGTCTTCTAGTGGCCCAGATACCGCCGGCGGACGACCATTAGAAGCAAGGCTTTGTTTATTCCAAGTGTGAGGGTTAAATTCGTTGCGGTAGGCTTGGTAAAAAGTGTCGTAATCGTTGTAGCCATACTGCTCACATTGAGCCATGAAATCTTCCGCCGTCATCGATTTATTGCCTTTTTGATTGGCGGATAAATCAATTTTGCCTTTGATATAAATGACTTTTTTCTCATTGCTAGGATCAGCATTGATGTTGGCATCTTGGCTACCGTATAAAGCCTCAATCAACTGCTTACGATTCGTGACTGTGTAGATACGGTCGGCCGTGGCACCAGCGCCACCAGTCACACTTTCCTCGGCACTCGCCCAACCATTTGCCCCCATTGAACCTACCGATTTTTTGTGTTCCACCGGCTGAGGAATGCTGCTAAAAGCCATTGCTGAAGTGGCCGTGAGTGAAGCCATGATAGCCATAGCTAAAGGTAACCGTTTCATACGTTCTCATCTCCATATTGTTATTATTACTTCATGTATTGATTCATGCGCCTGTTTGTTTTTTGCACACAAATAGTAATAAAACAGTATTTTGATTTTTAAAGTACGATATTTTATTTATGTGATTTATATTGCCTTTCTTTGAGCAAAGTTATTGAAATATGAGACAAAGAAAAGGCCAATTGAATTGGCCTTTTCAAATTTATAACTTTGAAACCAGAGAAGTTGAAGATAAATCGTTAATACTTTTTGCTCCGGTTAGCGTCATCGCTACTTTCATTTCTTTTTCATATAAATCTAATAAATTTTCAACACCTAATTGGCCTTGAGCTGCCAACGCGTAAACAAATGAGCGACCTAAAAGAGTACAATCCGCACCTAGAGCTAACATTCTCACTACATCTAAACCCGAACGTATTCCGGAATCGACTAAAATTTTTATATCCCCCTTTACAGCATCAGCAATATCAGGCAAAGCTCTCGCTGTCGAGAGCACACCATCCAATTGCCTTCCACCATGATTAGACACCACTATTCCATCGGCACCAAAGCGAACCGCATCTTTCGCATCTTCCGTATCTAAAATCCCTTTAATAATCATAGGACCTTCCCAAAAATCTCGGATCCATTCTAGATCTTTCCATGAAATGGAAGGATCAAAGTTAGCACCCAACCAACCAATATAATCTTCCAATTTGGTTGGTGTACCTCGGTAAGCTGAAATATTGCCCAAATCATGAGGCTTCCCATTCAAACCTACATCCCATGCCCACTTAGGATGAGTGACAGATTGCATCACTCTGCGAATTGCGGCATTCGGCCCGCTCATACCAGAATGCATATCTCGGTAGCGCGCCCCTGGGACTGGCATATCTACCGTAAAAACAAGAGTAGTGACTCCTGCTGCTTTAGCTCGCTCCAATACATTTCTCATAAAGTCACGATCTTTTAAAACATAAAGTTGAAACCACATCGGCCGTTTAATCGCCGGTGCCACCTCTTCAATAGGACAAACGGAAACTGTCGATAAAGTAAAAGGGATACCTTTATTACTTGCTGCTTTTGCAGCTTGAACTTCACCACGCCGTGCATACATTCCAGTGAGTCCGACGGGAGCAAGTGCGATTGGCATATTTAAAGCTTCACCAAACAGTTGTGTTTTCAAATCCAACTCAGACATGTTATTCAAAACACGTTGGCGCAAAGCAATATCAGATAAATCATCACTATTACGCCTTAAAGTATGTTCTGAGTATGAACCACCATCAATATAGTGAAATAAAAATGGTGGTAGCTTTGATTTAGCCGCAGCACGGTAGTCAGTCGAAGATGAAATAATCATGGATATATTCCTAATATTAGATAATACATTTTATTTACTGAGTTCAGTCCTAATCGTCTTAACCCATTAATACATCGGTCATACCAAAGCCATAGGCAAGAAGAAGACCAATCAATCCTGTAGCAACAAGGTAATAAAGTGTTGGAATGATCGTTTTACGTAGCGTTGCCCCTTCACGACCTAATAACCCAACCGTAGCTGAAGCTGCGACAACATTATGTATAGCGACCATATTTCCAGCCGCCGCCCCTACAGCTTGTAGAGCAATAACCAAAATACTAGAAATATTTAATGCATGTGCCACTTCAAATTGAAACTGACTAAACATCATATTTGAAATGGTATTTGAGCCCGCAATAAAAGCCCCCAATGCGCCAATTGTCGGGCTAATTGCAGGAAAAAAGTCGCCAACTAAACTTGCAGCAAAATTGGCAGTCATCACAGGCATACTGTCCAAGCCGGACATATTGACGCCGGAGTTAATAAAAATCCTCACCATCGGGATAGTAAAAATAAGGACAAATCCGGCTCCAATCAAAGTCTTCGTTGACTCCCCAAAAGCCTGAGCTAAAGGCTTCGCATTCCGCGCTTGAATCAATACGGCTACTAGAGCTGCGAATACAAGTACCCCGCCAGGTAAATAAAGAGGTTCTATCGAAGCGCTAATTCCTTGCTCACCAAGAATATTATTAAAACTCAAGCTAACGCTTAGCAACCAACCTTTAAAATCTGCATTAACACGGCTTAGCACTAAAACGATACCTAGCAATACATATGGAAGCCAGGCTATAGCCAAGCTCATAGGTTTGCCTTTAATATCGTCTAGTTCCATTTTTAATGAACCTAACCACTCTGCAGGCCATTCTTTTTCTGGGCAAAAATCCCAAGATTTTTCAGGTACTAAAAAGCCTTTTTTGGCTGCAGTCACTACAATCAACAAGCCAAACAAACCACCGGCTAATGATGGGAATTCTGGCCCTAAAAATATCCCGGTAAATGCATAGGGAATGGTAAATGCTACCCCTGCTAGTAGTGAAAATGGGAGAATATCCAATCCTTCCTTCCAACTACGATTTTTTCCAAAGTAGCGAGTTAACATAATAGCCATTAATATTGGCATTAAGACACCAACACAAGCATGAATAATGGCGACCGTAGAAGTGATGTGTTGTAAATATTCCCCCCAATTAGAACCTTGGGAGATTAGAACACCATCAATTTTATGAGTATCAAGTCCCTTATTAATACCCACCAAAATAGGGGTTCCAACCGCACCAAATGATACCGGTGTTGACTGAATCATCATGCCAATAAGAACAGCAGCTAAAGCAGGAAAACCAATAGCAACTAATAATGGAGCAACAATCGCAGCAGGAGTACCAAATCCAGAGGCACCTTCTATAAATGAACCGAAACACCACGCAATGATAATCGCCTGTACACGCCGGTCTGGGGAAATATTGGTAAATCCATTACGAATAACCGTGATCGCCCCTGTATACTTCAGTGTATTTAGTAACAAAATGGCACCAAAAACGATCCATAGCACCGTAACGGTAATACCTAAACCTTGTAGTATTGAAGCAATAACTCGATTGGTTGTCATATCCCAAAAAGTCAGCGCAATCATCACCGTTAATATAAATGAAACAGGCATCGCTTTTTTAGCTGGCCAATTTAGTCCAACAAGTAAAATGGCTGCCACTACGATAGGTGAAAAGGCAGCCAATGCTAATTGAGTTACACTCATGGAATCCATCCTTGTCCTTAAGCCCTGCATCCTTATTAGGATTTAACCTGCAATATGTGAAACAGATTAAATGCTTGAGCGGTGTTTGTCAAACTAGTTGTCGCGATCACTACGTTATGCACTCTCAGCCTTGACACTATTTTGTTCAGGGTTTAAGTACACTTCTTTTGGTAAATCCCAATTACGGATATTACCGCTCCAGCGCTCAGGGTGAGCATCTTTAGCACCTTGATAAACTTCTTTTCTATTAGCCAATATGTCACCCGCTAATCCTGAATGCCTTTGATGTGGGCTGACGTATTTGATGCCACTATGTTTGTGGTTAAAATTATACCAGTGGCTAAATTTCAACACCCAACTACGCGCCTCATCAATTGTTGAAAACCCTTTATACGGATAGTCAGGGCGATATTTACACGTTTTAAATATCGACTCAGCATAAGCATTATCATTGCTCACCCTAGGACGATTAAAAGACGACACGACACCTAAACTATAAAGTGTTTCAAGCATTGATGAGCCTTTCATTGGGCTTCCATTATCCGAATGCAGTACCAGAGGATTATCTTTAACTCCTTCTTTTAAATGAGCTTTCTTAATTAATATTGATGCATTTTCTGCTGATTCGTCATCATGAATTTCCCATCCAACAATCTTTCGACTAAATATATCGAGTATCAAATATAAATAAAAATGCAGCCCTTTAGCGGGGCCTGGTAACCAAGTAATATCCCAACACCACACTTGGTTTGGCCCTGTAGCACAGTGTGTCGTCGGTACTTTTCTCTCTTTTATCTGACTACGTCCGCGAGCGTTTTGCTGTTTTTCTTCATGAAGAACACGATAATATGTTGATTCAGAAGCAAGATAAATACCCTCATCTGCTAATGTAGGGACGATTTGGCTTGGTGGTAAGCTCTTAAAATCATCGCTATTAACGATGGCTAATATGTTATCTCTCTCTGCTTTTGATAGCTTATTTTTTGGCTCAGGGCGCTGAGATATTGGTCTACCATCTGTTTTTATGTTCCCGTCAACAGTCCAACGTTGATACGTCCGGACACTGATCCCAAGTTCACGGCAAGCTTTAAACTTTGGCGCACCAGAACTCACAGCTTCATTAACTAGTTTAACTGCTTGAATGCGAGCTGAGTCGAGGATCATTCGTCCTCGGCTTCCCCCCAGATCGCATTTGCTTTTTTTCTTAACACCAATAGTGCTGCGGTTTCAGCGAGTGCCTTATCTTTTCGACGTAGCTCCTTTTCTAATTGATTGATCTGTTTTTTATCTTTCTTTGTTTCGGTGGAGAAGGCTTTTTCTTGCTCTTTAACGTTAGCGTTTGCATCTATACACGCATTTCGCCAAGCCGATACTTGTTCCACATAAAGACCTTTGCCTCGGCAATATTCCGCTAACTCAGCTTGATTTAAAGAGGCTGTTTCCAACACGACTGAGAATTTATTTGCTGATGACCACTGCTCAGCATTCTTTCCATCACCTGGCACTAAATGCCCCTTATCAATTGCTTGTTTTCGCCAATTATACAAGGTTGATTCACCAATCCCCATCTCGATTGATAATTGGGCTATTGCTATATTATTTGGAGGCATCATCTTCTGAAGAGCCGACTCTTTGCTTTGCGCTGAATAATGTTTCATTGTTACTCCACGCCCTCTGTTTAATGGTTGAATATTAAGCGCGACAACTAGTCTGACAGAGAGGGTGAGCCACATTATTGAATTGAAGTGATTGTTATGATTTTGTTTTTATCTGGTTAATATATGTCTTTATTTTTAATGTACATAGATAGATAATGAAATTCATTATTTCCAAAAACGACATAATATAATGCGAGTAGATGACTTAATTTTATTCTCTCAAGTTGTTGAGTTAGGGAACTTCAATAAAGTCGCTGAGAAAAATAATCTTACAAATTCAGCAGTTAGCAAAAGAATTGCCCGATTAGAGGATGATTTGGGAGTTCAATTGCTATACAGAACAACTCGAAAACTCACGCTGAGTGAAGCTGGTAAAGTCTTGCTAACAAAAGCAAAAAGTGTGAGGTATGCCGCGCAAGAAGCAGAAGATGCTGTGGCAGGGTTCGGTGAAAACATCAGTGGTCACATTCGAATGTCGGTTCCGGCTATCTCTGGAGATCTACTATTAGCCGACGCTGTTGCTGAATTTTGTAATAAATATTCTGGTTTAACTGTCGACATGTCTCTGGATAATCGTTTCGTCAATTTAATAGATGAGGGTTTCGACTTAGTTATTCGTACTGGATACTTAGAAGACTCAAGTCTTATCGCTAGACATATTCTTGATTCCCAATGGATTGTATGCGCATCACCCTCTTACATCATTAGAAATACAAAACCTCTCACACCACAAGACCTTGTTAACCATAATTGCCTTCAATATAGTTATCAAACAACAGGGGCGACCGATTGGGAATTTAAAGGAAATGATGGCAACTATATTGTAAAAGTATCGGGAACCTTCACGACTGACAACGCAATGGCATTAAGAAAAGCATCACTTGGTGGCCATGGGATTGCTTATGTACCCAAGTGCTTGGTTTATCACGATTTACGTAATGGAGAATTAATCGATATCTTCCCGGAACAAGTTGGTAAAAAGCTTGGTGTTTATGCTGTATATCCTTTTACTCGGCAACCGCCTCATAAAGTTCGATTATTAATAGAGCATATTCGTAATCGTTACCTTGCAATATCTCATTATTTTGAATAACAAAAAAGGCTCACTACCTAAGCAGTGAGCCTTCAATTTTAAGCGTTTATAGGGTCAGATAAGTGCTGATGTTTAAGCCTAAAGGTGGATTACATCATGCCGCCCATTTATAAAAAACCGAATAAATTCAGATGTTAAAAAACAAAAAACTATTTAACACCCTAAATAACACCCTAAAAAAATAATTAGGGCTCACAAACCATCAACTTAGCTTGCCTTGCCAGCTCTCTTGATTCAATTCTTTGTATCCGCGCCATGAACCCACGGGGCGATATTGTTAGTGTTTGAAGTTCCAAGGCAGGAGTGCATCGATATCAGGTTCCGCTTTCGCTAACTCCTGCATGCACTTGACCATGTAGTCGTAAACGATAAGGCCGTTGGCTTTCGCTGTCTCGACGATACTGTAAAGCATCGCGCTCGCTTCAGCTCCATTGGGATTGGTCGAGAAGAGCCAGTTCTTTCTCCCAATAACCAGCGGTTTTATTGCGCGTTCAGCTCGGTTGTTGTCTATCGATAAGTGACCGTCATCGATATAGCGGGTGAGCTTCGGCCACTGACCGAGCGTGTATTTTATTGCTTTACCCAGCGGGCTAGACTCAAGCACTTTCTGAGTTGTCATCCATTCATAAAGCTCATCCAGTATCGGCTTAGCATGCTCTTGGCGCTCTGCTTTCCGTTTTTCGGCACTGGCACCTTTTAAGCGTGATTCTATTCCATAAAGCTTCTGGATTTTGGCCAACGCTTTATCCGCTTTACCTGACTTGCCTTTGCCTTGAAGCTTTTTCGCCTCCATGAACTTGCGCCGAGCATGCGCGAAGCAACCGACATTGGTGACGAGATGAAGCCCATCATAAACACCATAGCCATCGGTTTGCAGATACCCATCATAGTCGCCCAAGAAGGCAACGGGGCACGCCCTCGCGCGACTGTTTTGATAGTCGTACAAGACGATATTTTTCACATTGGGGAGTGCGGCATCTGGCGAGTCTGCGCCCGAGCAGTAGAGCCACATGTAACACTGTTTATCTTCTTTGAGGACATTGAGCGGCGTTTCATCCGCCTGAATCACCACTTGCTCAAGTAGGTGCGCTTTCAAGGCCGCGTAAAGCGGGGCGAACTTCTCACTGACTTGGATAATCCACCTTGCCATCGTGGTTCGTGAGAGTTCGATACCCGACTGGGTAAACAACGACTCTTGTCGATAAAGTGGCATCGCGTATTGGTATTTGCCGAGGATGATATTGGCCAACAAGCTTTCTGTGGCGAAGCTCTTCGGGATAATGCTTTGCGGCGCTGGCTTTTGAACAATGCGGCTGTTGTCCTGAGTTTGCTCGCATTGGCGGCAAGCATATTTAGGACGAACATATTCCAACACTTTGAGTACCGCTGGCGTGAACTCAAGCTTTTCACTGCGGTCTTCACCGATTTTATGCAGACTATGTTGGCAGCAAGCGCACTGCTTTTCATCGTCGTCTAAATCGAGTTCGATAACCTCACGAGGCAAGCTCTTTGGCAGTGGTCTGCGTTTACCGCGTTTCTTCGTTGTGATGGTCGTTGTGACAACGTCAACCTCTTCTTCTTTAGCAGCTTCACACTCCGCTTCGTTGAAGAGGTCACCTTGGGATTCATTGTAAGGCTTTAACGCCTCCGAGCGTTTAGCGAACTGACGGTCGAAGGCAAGTTTGAGCGGTTCAAGCAGCGATTGGCGCTCTTGTTTCAATTGGATTTCTGACGCCAACAGCGCTTTCACCATCGCTTGTAGCTCGGCAACATCTTGGCTTTCTGGGTTGATATTTGGCATCTTTTTCATGGCATTTATTATACTAAAATCATGCCGTTAACGCTTGGTGGATAAGACTATATTATCGATTAAGTCATTGTAAAATCTTCTATTTTAACGGGTTTATGGCCGATAATCGTGAAGCCTGAAAGCAGCCTATCAAGCTCGAAATGAGTCAGGGTAAACACGTCATTTTTCTCTTTGGAAGGCCATTTATATTTGGCTTTTTCAAGGCGCTTGTACCAAAGAGCAAAGCCTGTTTTATCCCAGTACAACACTTTGACTTTATCGCGCTGTTTGTTGGTGAACAGGAATAGTGCACCGCTGCCCAAGGGCAAGTCGATGTCATTTTCGATAATCGCAGCGAGGCCGTTGATGGACTTTCTAAAATCGACGCTTTCGCGATAGAGATAGATTTCGGGAGCACTGAGCATACGTTTCATGACAGCGCACCGATAAGTTCTGCAAGATAGGTCGCTGGCGTGCCTTGTGGGATGCTCAGTTCAACATCATTGACGAGCAGGGTCATATTGGCAACGGCAAGGTGAGTGGCTTGATACTTTGTGGTCTTTTCAACGACTTCTGCTTTAACAAAGCCAACCGTGTTCGGTTTTTCGATGTGCTTTAACTGTTGGCGCTTAGCATAAAAAGTGGAAAGGCTGAGGCCGTTACGTTCACAGAATAATCGTTGTGATAGTTGGCTGGATTCATAGCGTTCGAACAGGGTTCGCCATTCTTGGTTAGTGCGTCGTTTGGCCATTTCAAATCTCCTTTGCTGCTTTGGGTTGGAGGTTTGATCTTATTATTCGGGCTAGACGATTAGAATGCGGGGTTTATGATGCGCTTACTGAATTCTCATTCATAATAATCCTTTATATAATGATGTCTTGTTATGGCTGAAAGAAAAAAGAAACGCATTGCTATTCTCTATTGAAGTTTTTAAATATTTTTTACTCGACTTAATATGCTGTCATAACAACGCGTATATCCGTATAAACTTCCCATGCGATTTAGAGAATCCCGACGTGGTGAATACGTCTCAAGTAATTCAAACTTGCTGTGAAATGGAGATTCTGATGCAACGATAAAATCTTCATCAACTTCAGAAAACTGATGTGCTGTTAAATCAATAATCAAGTCATTTACGACAACCCAATAGTGAATTGAGCTTTCAAATTGGTTGCGTGTATACACAACATCTTTTATACCTTCTGATTCAAGATAAAGCGCTAGCATCTGACTTGTTGCTTCACATGAACCATAAGGAAAATCACTAAGCTCGGTTTCAATAAAGTCCGCCTCGGTGAGTTCCAAAATAAGTGCTTCTCTAAATACTTTCACTAACTCGGCTATCAAACCATTCTCCTTTTTACCAATACGACAAGTTTCTGTTTTTATATTTATCACCAACGAAGCAAGTGAATCTCAAGCCCACCTGCAACTTTTGTCTCGATAGTAGTTGGTCGTCGATTAAAATACACAAGCAATTCAAACTCATGCCCAAATTTATGGTCTTTGCCGAATGGTCCATATATCGCTTTAAAATCATGCTTTAATGGAGTTTCGATAACGTAGACTTTGCTATGTTTTCCATACCCATTTTTTAACGCATGGTAGACCGCGATATATGGTGATAACGTGGTTGAAACAGGGTGTGTCCATGCATCATTTTGATTATCAGAACACACCCCACGAAACAAAAGTTGACCTTTTGGCAATAAAACCCCTTTTTCCCGAATTTCCTTTTTCAACTCAGAGTACCGATGAAAATCAAATTTTTTGTATTCTCTCTGATAGCTGTTAAACACTGGAGTATAAATATTGCGCTGTCTAATATCTTGCCAATTATCTAAAACTAAGGATGATTCAAGGGTACTTTCAAGCTCAATCTGAGTTCTCGGCTTACGATAGTTGTTGGGAGCTATTTCGTAACATACATTTTCAGCGAATATTTCTAGGACACTATCTAGTCGGCCATCCCAGCCTATACAAGAAAAATCAAACCTACCAATACTCATTATTTACCTCAGTGATACAGCACTTGCGTCTTGTAGTGTAGTGACATAGTGAACTTAGCAATCGAATTAAGTATCTGTTTTTACTATACTTGCCTACAAATTGAATTACTAAATGTAAGTCAATTTGTATTTCTATCCATTGAGTCAGCAATCGATTAAAAAACAAAATGGGGCAGAGGTGAGTCAGCCCAGATCTGGCTGACTCGAAGATATACAAAAACAAGTTGGAAAACATCTCCAACTTATGTCTTCGGTTCAAGTGCTAAAATACTACAAATTACTTATTCTCATCCATTTCGTATTTCTTGATTGCTTTATGAACCCTTTGGAAACTGTCATCTCCCATTGAAAATGCCTCCTCAAGGTCGAAGTATGAGGGAGCGCTACTATAAGCTCGCCAGCAACTTCTCAAATACTCTCTAAAGATGGCTGTTCTTGCATATCTGCTCGCAATTTTTAAGCATGATAAGTCTACTATTAGTTCATTTCTGGAAAGTTCGTCCATTATTGGGGTATCAAAAAGCATCGCATCAAGATATGCAAATTCACCGAGCCACCTCTTAATATGATACGCACCGATAGTAGTTACCCTAAAACTATCTGGCATATCTCCGATAAGATTACTATCTTCATCTTCTTCAAACGTAACTCTTAGCGAGGTTTCTATCAGCTTTTTGTTCGTGGCTCTCCTCAGTGCGGATTCTACCTGATTTGTCGTAAAGCCAGCGTTTTGACATTCCTCTATTAAAGTTTCGGTCCTACAAAATCCATCCTTGTCCAAATGCCCACCTTTCGTATCAAGATACGAAATAATAACAGGGACTAAGAAGTGTTCATTTGGGTCTGCATTACATATATCGAGCACGTTCATTGAAATTGATGTATCTGGACTGTAGTGAGAGTAGTCACCTAAAAGGGCCTGTTTAGAAAACTCATGTACAGGAATTCGATAGTCCCCTTCCTTCTCCATTATATCAGTTATCTTTTGTGCCTCTATGTTCGGAGAGCCGATGAAGCCAGTGACGAACTCTATTACCGCGCGAATATTGCCACCAGTAATATTCGTTAAAAACTCGTTTAGCTCTCTGTTATTTTGTAGTGATCGAACTAATGCTTCCAAAAATAAGGCTAAATTCTCAGATCGAACAGAAGGTAAATCGATCGCATGCTCTCCTCTAGCTAATTTAGCTGCGAACCTTAGCCTTTTTTCCACAACTTGGTCTACACGTGGCGGAGATATGGTAAAGATTTTATGTGGGTAAGCTGTTAACGCTCCTGAACGTTTAGACTTATAAAACGTTTGTGGTCGAACAGACAGAAATACAGTAGCTTTCCACTCTTTGGCTAGCTCTTGGGAAATAATAAAAGCTTCCTGTTGAATGTCGAAGTCTCGTTGGTCAGCATTATCAATACAAATTATGACTTGTTTTTTTCGCCCCTTCGCAATATGTTCTACCGAGCGCTTCATATGGTTACTTTTGTTTTCTACAAGGTTTGCCAGTTCTTCTATAAGCTTTTCTTGGTATTTTTCTGGGTTTGAATCTTTGTAACTTCCCCATAAGCCTTTGGCAAACCTTCGAATTTCACTATCATACACCCCGTGAATAAAACTGTTATCGTAGGTGTCAACTTCATATTGTCTTAGTAACTGATGCTCAATCTGATCCAAAATAAATGAGTTTATTTCTGTGTTGAGGGAAGCATTTGCACCTAAGTCAATGTAGATATAAATAGCCTTACTAAACTCTTCGTGTGCGCTGTTATGCCTTAAATTCTTTACGAATGATGTTTTTCCTACTCCTACATCCCCTATCAGAACTATAGGACGTCTGGACAATGCTTCCGCTACAATATCAGGCGAAAAATTTGAGCCTTTTTTGGATTTTACAGGTTGAACTGATGGTTGCTCTTCTGATGCACTAATGATCTGCTCCAGCCAGACTGGACACTTCATTAAGCGACATTTTGATTTTCAAAGTTAACTGGGCTTAGATACCCAAGAGCACTGTGCCTTCTTGTCCGATTATAATCAACCTCTATGTATTCAAAGATCGTTTGGCGCATCTCGTCTCGCGTCATGATCGGCTCATACTGGATCGCTTCAACTTTCAATGAATGGAAGAAGCTCTCAACACAAGCATTATCCCAGCAGTTTCCTTTCCTACTCATACTTTGCTTTAGATTATAAGCAGTTATGATGTCTCGATAATCTTTTGAGCAGTACTGACTACCTCGGTCACTATGAACGATAACCTGCTCAGGGAACCCTCGACGGAACAAGGCCATTGATAACGCATCGCAAACCAGAGTTGCCGTCATTCTGGTATCCATAGACCAACCGACTACTTGCCTGGAATAAAGGTCAATGATTACCGCCAAATACAGCCAGCCTTCGCTTGTCGCAACATAGGTGATGTCTCCCGCCCACTTTTGATTCGGAGCCTCTGCCTTAAAATCCTGAGCCAGCAGGTTCGGAGCAACTGGCATTTTATGTTTGCTGTCCGTCGTACACTTAAACTTACGTGCCGCTTTCGGCGTTAAATCCTGCCGCTTCATACTGGCGGCAATGGTTTTAACATTACGGCTATCACCGTTCTCAGCCAGCTCTTTCTGGATGCGCCTTGAGCCATCACGACCTTTGCTATTATCAAAAGCCTCTTTGACCTTCGTATCAAGCTCTTGCCGAGTTACCTCGCGCTGGATGGCCTTGTGGCGATGCTTAATCCAGTAATAAAACCCACTTCGTGAAACACCGAACACCTTAGCCATGCGGGCAACTCTGAAGCACAGCAGGTGTTCGAGCATAAATTCGTAGCAATCTACTTTAGGTTTTTCGCGAAGTAGGTGGCGGCCTTTTTTACTATATCTAGCTCTTCAGCTTGCTCAGCCAATTGTCGTTTGAGTTTGGCAACTTCAGCGGCTAGATCTTTTTCCCGCTGACTGGTGCTGGTGTCGCTCTTAGCTGACTTACGCCAACCATAGATCTGGGATTCGTGTAACGACAGTTGTCTCGCTGCCGCAGCTACTCCCACTTTCTCTGCTAGCTTCAGGGCTTCTGCTTTAAATTCAGGGGAATGGATAATACGTTTTTTCTTGCTTGTCATGGTTCACCTCGTTAGTGATTGTACTCACTTAACTCGGTGTCCAAAACTGCTGGTGCGGATCACTACAAAAGCAAACAAATTTGTCGATTTTTACTTGGGAGACTTAGATCCACATTGGTTTGTAAATTCAGGGAGCTATTAATGCAAGAAAGGAAACATCTAAATGATTATTTTGACATACCTTTTAGCGAAGAAGAGTTGGATAAGATTCGTTGGGAGGCTCAAGATTCGTTTAAAGCTACTAAAGAACTATCCAAGTATCACTCGTTTAATGGCAAATTACTTGGCATAACCATAGCGACGGCATTATTTGCCGTAAGTGCTATTAACCAAAGCGATAGTAGTGAGCTAAAAGGATTTCTAGTGTTGTTATTAATAATTCTCGCCCCTTTGTCACTATATAGACACTTCAAAGCCAAGAAAATGGAGAAAATTAATCACCATGCTGGTATTAAATTTAGAGAAAAGTATGATTTTTATGCCATGTATGATGAACACTATAAATTAGGCATGGTAGTACTTTCATACGAGGTCGAGAGGAATGGGAAAAAACGAAATCGATATAAGAGATTTGAAATTCCTACATTTCTTGAAATTGAACATGGTCTTTCTTGAGCCACTATTCCATTGAAATTAGTGGCCCAGGTTTTGTAAGTTACGAAAGTAGGTAGGCAGTGTTATCCAACCTCAATTTCCACTGAAAACGACTCATGAACCTCAGTGCTTTCAGTTTCATCAATCAATCTAGTTACTACACCACTACATAATAAATTCTCAAGCGCTTCTTCTTCGCTATCTGCGTTGGAGAGCGCTTCAATCCAATCGGATTCACTCACTTTATATTCTACCGTTTCAATACCGGTACACTCGACAGTGCGAGTACGGGTTAGCACTATTTCGCCATCTAGGATGTCCGTTTTACAGTGCGTATCAGTGATCGTTTAGTAGGTTGATTCCACCCCCTCCAAATAAGCAGGAGACTGAATTTCGAGTCCGGCTTTATGATGGTTTAAAACTGTCTCTAATAGCATGTAAACCGCACCGTTGAACTGCTCATTACATGCATGTTGTTCACGGTACATTTCGCTTGAGCTGATGCTCGCTTGAGTAATATCGTCTGCATTTTGAATGGTGATGCCATAGCAGTTGAGTTCTAAAGTTTTCATTGAAGATGCCCTTTCGTTGGTGATTAATGCACGGAATTCGACGAAGATGTAGTGCCATATTGATTCAGTACATCTTTGATATAAATATGGTCTTTGTCGATGAATGGACTAAAGCCTATCAAAATGAAATTGTCATGAAGCACATCACCACTCAACGCTTTCTCAATGCTCTTTTCTATATCATCTGGCTTAATCAGACCATGAATCAGGCACTCACTCGCATCTGTTTCAGTGAGTTTTAATAGAATACCTACCCCTTTTTCCGTTGTGCAATTTTCAATGATTTGACTTTTTAACTCTTGAATATTCTCGTCAGTCAATCGTAAGTTTGATGTCATTTGTACTTGGTCGCTCATAGCGTTTCCTTACTATCCGGTTGCTGTTAACTCTAATTTACCCCCTCTTTTAAATCGGCAAATTCAATACTCGGCATAATGACACATAAAGTGTTGCGATCAGCCTCTAAGCCCTATTTTCAGTCAGCCATAATCGTTAAATTTAGATAACGGTTAGTGATTTTGAATGTATCGGAATCACACTAAAAAACCGTAAAAATGCCGCAAGGCACAATAATCAAAATGAAAAAATGAAATTTAAAAAGGAAAAATATGACTTAAAATACAATGCAATACGTATAGTGGTAGCGGCTCATCTATTTTGGATAGTTCATGGCGAAACCATACTCAGGTGGCTTAAAATTGGTAGATGGATTTGGAAACACCGTGAGCTTACGAGAAGATAGTGTACATAGGTATTAAGAAGCGGCTCTGGCCGAAAGCCAGAGCCTGTTTTGATTAGATATTGGACTGATAATTCCAGGGCAAGAACTGTTGTGGATTAGCCTTAACTTCACTTTCCATTCGCTGTATCGTATTAAAGTAATCCAGCACATTTATACCCGCTTCGGCTGATGTCGCTATCATCGCCATGATCACATCCGCAATGCTCGCACCAGCCTGTGTTTTATGGAACAGGGCATTTTTTCGGTTGCGAGCAACTAGCTTGAGTGCTTGCTCCGCTCGGTTATTATCCAGCTGTGCTCCCTCGAGACGGCAGAAGGCGGTCAGCCCCTCATAATGCTTAGTAAAATAATTAATTGCTTTACCAAGCCCGCTGTTTTCTTCTGTACTTCCCCTGTTCAGCTCGGCCTGACCCCAGTTTCGGATCTGCTCCATTACCGGAAGTGATAGCTTTTTATGCCAAGCTAACCGTTGCCCCGCGTTAAGTCCTAGCTCCCTGGCTTCATCATCGTGTCGCCAGATTTCACCATACCACTGTAGTACTTGCTCCACTTCATCTGGAAACTGATTAAGGACTTCGGCAAACTGCCGTCGTCCGTGACTGTTGCACAGACTGTGTTCGACCACGTAATCAAGCGATGGGCGGTTGCTGGATAAGGCATCACTCATCAATATCGGGGGCGCGAGTGTCCGGCCACGGTCATGTAAAATCTCGTCGATGAACTCGCCGGCATGACCGATATTGGTCTGATACAACACGACAGTACGACCCTCTTTTAAGCCCGCGACTAAACCGGAGCTGTAAACACCACTGCGCTCTCGGGTTTTTGTTCCATTTCTCTGCGGCTTTTCTATCGGGACTTTGTCTAAAATTCGGTTGGTCGTGTCATCTAAATAATAGTGCTCTGCGTTTGCGGCAAACACTCTTAACAAGTTATAAATGGGTTGCAAGCTATTGGCGACTAACTCGACTTGGTCAAAGATGGTTGAGGCGGTCAGTTTAATCCCCATCAGCGCTTGCGTACTCTCCTGACGATAGTAGGGTGCACCTGCAAAAAACTTGTGAAGAGCCATCAGGCTGCGGGCACTGTAACCATACTTCTGGCTTGGCTCTCCATCATTTATCACGTCATTAGGTAACTTGGCAGTGAAGTACTGACCACAGGCATTGCAACGTAGCCGCTCCATAACGTGTTGCTCTGGGACGAACGGACTTTGCCCAGTGATCCGCAACAGCGTAGCGGGCTCGTATTTATATAACTTGCCTTTTTGACACTCGGGGCAACTATCGCCTTTCTTTAGATCGTCCAGTTTATGCTGAGTGACTTTCGGTTTCACTGGTGGTGTGCTGGGTTGGGTATTTTTAGGCTTAGGACGTTTTTGACCGCGGTTTTTGTTTTTCTTATTTTTCTGGCCGAGTAGAGTGTCCATCGTTTCTGATGACTTGACCATGCCAACCAACTTACGCAATTTATGCAGGGTGATATCGTTATCAGACAGACGCTCTTGCAAGGCAGCCAGCGTCTTTAATGCCTTCAACAAGATGTGGCAATCTTCCGCACTCAGTGCTAAGTCGTGCTCCTTTGCCTCGTGCACTCGCTGGATAAGCCCGTCCAGCTCTTCGCTGTCAATATCGGTAAAGTCTTGCGCCATTTAAGTTCCTGTCGGCTGGCTTGCAGTGCTGATGCGCTCAATTATTCCAGCATTGTGGGATCAGTCAACATGATCGTGAGGATCGATAACTTAAGGGGGAATAGTGTGCGTACGGTCATACTTTTTGCCAGCCAGGCAGCCCCACCAACAGAGCTTTAAGCTGCTTCGCGGCGACAGGGGTCACCCCATCTTGGTGATGACGGGGCCAATCTTGAAAGCGGCCTTTGCTCAGGCGTTTATTGATTAACCAGAAGCCAGAGCCGTCATAACATAATGCTCTAAGCATGGTTTGACGGCGGTTGGTAAACACAAACAGGGTTCCGCTACGAGGCGACTGTTTTAGCTGATGACGACACAGGGCGGCGAGTCCATCAATACCACAGCGAAAATCGGCTGGTTGAGTCGCAAGCAGGATTTTACTCTCAGCAGTCAGGTGGATCATTTTACTTCTCCTGCTTCTTGTATCAGAGCTCGCAATAAGTCAGGAGAGACAAGGCCGCTGATACAGATCTGACTTGAATTAGGAAGAGTGAGCTGAAGGCTCAGGTCTGATTTAGGTAGTAAATCAGGCTCTATCTGTAACGGAACAAAATCAGGAGCGGACGACTTAACGGGAAGTTGCTTGCGCCAGTCATTGAGCTGGGTGGTGCAGATCCGTAGTGCTTTGGTCACGTGACTGATCGGATATTCTTCAAGCAGCTTGAGTGCTAAGCAGCGTAGTTCATCGGGGATACTGGCATGTTTATTAATGCGGGTTTGTCGCCAGTGCTCAAAGTCAGCAGTGGCCTGAATCAGGTTTTTCTGGTTTTGCATGGTGCCTTCCTTATATTGGATAAGCACTTAGTAAACCAGAGCTGGCGAGTTAAGTTGAGCTATGCTGCCGTAAGCTCACGAAACACCGGATGTGGTTTTGGGATTTATTGTAACCACCAGCAGTCAACGTATATTGTTGGTAGGAATTTAGCAGGGTGTTATACCCTGCTATTTTTCCGTGTTATGCGGCTTTGTGTGCAGCTTTCTCGTTCATCGATTTCCGCTCAGCTCGTGAAATGAATTCACTTCGAACCTGTACCCCATCGTTCATCGTTTTATTAACCAAATTAACCGTATTATCGATGCCAAGTATTTCAGCGTGGAAACAAAACGTTCGAAAGTGAGCGCAGGCATTGGCTCTCAACGTTTCATCGGGCAGTTGTCGTACGACAGTATTTAGAGTGTTGATCATAAAACCGATGCGTCCTGATTTAGACGTCATCTCGCGGTCAGGAACATTAATGTCTCGCGCCATTAGCCCCAATTTTGCGCCAAATAAAACTTCTGGATCAGCGTTTAACTCCTCCAATATTCCAACCATTAAATCGATAGCTTTGTCGAGATCGCAGTGCGTGTTTTGAAGAATGATACTGTCTTGGTCTAGTGGACTCTTCGGAACTTCAATGTCTAAACCTGAAGTGGGTTCGATTAGATACGCTGGTGAGTAACATTCGACTCTCGATTCTAATATCTTTATTCCTTTCTTTAAGCTATCCAAGCGCTTGATTGATTGTCCATATTTATTGGCTTTCTCTAAAGCAAATGCGCCTGCTTTACGCACCTCTGATAGATTGAATCGTTGACCGTCATGAGGGTGTGGTCAATCCAAATATCGCACTCGCCGGTTTCATCATTCTCGACAACTACTAACGTTGGTTCGTGCTCAATCTTCTCAAGTACAATGTTGTCAATCAGAACGTATCGTTGTAGTTCAGTCATGATCAGATAAATTCGTCCCAACTCCAGCACACAATCAGATCATCCTTAAGTACAACAGGTCAATTTACACTCCCTTACTACCGTTATTTCTACATTGTGATAAGCTCACCTCCAAGCATCGCACTAACAAGAAACTTAACACAGATGACAGATTCAACCTTTCATAAGCAATTATCTGATGTACTCACAAACGCTCTACTGCACCTATATCTGGAAGTAACGAAATCACAAAAGTTCTTCACAACACAAGCCCGAAACCAGATCATTATTAGGTATATCAAACCATTAGTTAAAGATCGCCGCTACGCTCTAGTAAAAAAAAGACTGAAAACCATCTCTTTAATGAAGCCTGCCGGTGAATCGATTGAAAAGAGACTTCTTCAGATCGTCGATAGCTATCAATCCGTTATTAATCCTAATGATTCAGAAAAGCTATTTCGAGTTCTCACCCATATGGAAAAAGGTGGTATCCATAGCATGCTGACCGAAAGTGATGACATGGATGATCAAGATATCCTTATGGTATCGGAAGCTAAAATTGCAGAATCATTCGACGCGGATGGCCTTATGCTTAAGCCGTTAACGCTTTTTATAAAAACGGAACATCCAGATGTTATAGAGCGTGAATTAAGTGTCCTGGGTTTCTTTTCAATATCAGCATCAACGCCCCCTGAGAAAACATCAATGTATGAGTTTACTTTGAGCCCACTCAATACTTAAAAACCCAACCTGTGCCCGTGCTCTTTCAGCCACGCTTTATGTTCACGATAATCGGGCATCACGCGCTCGACTTCTTTCCAAAAGCTTGGGGAATGGTCGTGATGGATGAGGTGGCATAGCTCGTGGATCACCACATAATCCACGATACGGTTTGGCGCCATCACAATGAGCCAGTTGAATTCTAAATCTCCATAAGAAGTGCAACTGCCCCAGCGGCTTTTAAACTCTTTAATACGGATCACGCCAGTTTCGACGCCCACGACAGTACGGTAGCGTTCCACCTTCTCGCGAATTTTCTTTTGCGCTTGGCGTAAGTACCAATTTTCTAATGATTTACGTACATAATGACGTTGGGCTTCAGGTTCAGGCACTGTCACCGTCATGCGACCATTGAGCAGTTTTGCCCCTTTTAATTCCCCTTGCAGCACCTTTAAGCGATAGTTGCGCCCAAGATAAGGAAAGGCTTCACCTGATACATAATGCTTTTCACTGGCCGGTTTGCTGGCTTGATAAATCGCGAGCTTTTCTATTATCCATTGATGCTTGGCTTCCACCAGCGATTGTATACGTTCATGGGCTAAAGATTTTGGCACGACAATGCTCACCACGCCGTCTTCAACTTTCATCGAAGCCGTTTTACGGCGTGAAGTTCTTACGATATGAACTTGATAGCCTTGCCCTTCAATCAAATCTGCTTGTTCGGCATTAATGGCTATGTCGTTAATTAAAGGCTTATTCATGTCAGCTTAATCAATCCTTAAATTAACCAAATTTGGTCTTCGCCAGTTCCATAAAGCGTTCTTGCAAAATATTCACCAAGGCTTTGTCACCGAATGGCTGATCTAACACGATACGCTTTATGATCTTTTTCATGCGTTTGATTTCATCTTGTTTATTAAAGAAATCAACGATCTGAGTGGCTTCTTCTAAGGTTTTCACTAACTCTTGAGTCGTGTCTTTGATTGACTCGTGAATACTGGCATCCACCACATCACCATCACTGACATTGGTCACTTCCGTCATTAAGATGCCATAGAAAGCAAACTCCACTTCGCTTAGCCCTAAATCCTGCGCTGCTTGTTGATGTCCTTCCGAGACTTCATCTCTAAACTCAAACAATAACTCTAACTGCTCTTCCCAACGTCCGGCGGTTTTTTCGATAATGTCACGCAATCGCAAGCTTAACGAACGGTAATATTCCGGGTCTTCGTCCAGGTTGATATTAATGTGATGCTTAATCGCACTTTCAATTTCAGAAGCTTTCGATTCATCGGATTTGGAGGCTTGAATACTGTCTTTAAAATCCACCGCCAATAAATCAATCGGCGGAATTTTTGGATCAACGCCAGTACTTAGAATATGCTCATCCACCAGCGCCCGAACCTTAGCGCCAATGTCATTCATATCTAACCCTTCATCACGGTATTTATTTTTTGCGGCATGATGCACCTTACCTAAAAAGCGAGCATCCGCCATAAATGGCACCGCGGCAGTATCCGGTAAAATCACATTAAGTTGTTTGGCAAACTGCTTAAACGCCATATCAAACTGAGCGCGTTTGGCTTCATCTTTCAGCAACACCACATAATCATCCACATCTTCGCTAGTCATGCCTTTAAAGAAAGACATCGCGCGAGTGTGTTTAGCTTTTAGCTTAGGTATTTCATCTTTCAGGCTTTGGTAAGTGCCTTCCACATCTTCACTGCTAAACAACTCCAAGGCTTGCGTTAGCTGAGTGGCGAGGCCGTAATAATCCACCACATAACCGCATTCTTTTCCCTTATAGCTACGATTCACCCGTGCAATCGCTTGCATCAAAGTATGATCTTGCAATAAACGGTCGATATACATGACTTGCGCAATCGGAGCATCAAAGCCGGTTAAAAGCATGTCTTTCACAATCAAAAATGACGTGTTATCAAACTTCTTATCTGCTTCTTTGGTGTCTTTGGAATCGGTTCCAAAAGGCTTTTTGAAATTAGCAATCACCTGCTTTTGATGCGCTTTATCTGTGTACTTGGCAAGGTAAGCTTCATCGTTATGATTGCCTGAAATAATCACTTCCGATAACGGCCCATCCAATTCATCCAAAGTTTGCTTATACAAGGCTGCGGCATGACGACTGCCCACCACGATCATGGCTTTGAATCCATCTGGGCGAATATGTTCTTTATAATGCTTAATAATGTCTAGGCACACCCAACGAATGCGAGCAGGCGCTTCACGTACCGCTTTTTCCACGCCGTATTTTTGTTTGATTTCTTGCTGTTCTTCTTTGCTGTAATCGCCAAAATATTCTTCAAACAAAGCATCGAGGGAATCCCCTGCCACTTCGGACTTCACTTCACGGCCCTCATACAACAGCTTAACCGTCGCGCCATCTTCTACCGCTTGGTTAATCTTGTATTCATCGATATAACCACCAAACGCTTGCCCCATCTTTTGTGTTTTAAGCAAAGGCGTACCCGTAAAACCAATCTTAGGCGCATTCGGCAACGCAGCATTAATGGTTAACGCCAGACCACCAAATTGAGTCCTGTGCGCTTCATCAGCAAGTACAATGATTTTATCGCTTGGGTTTAAATCGACGAATTCACTATTGGCTTGCTCTTTCTCAAGATCGGAGAACTTTTGCACCATGGCCGTCACCAAATCTGAGCTGTCTTTTTTCAGCAATTCTTTGAGCTGAGCCACCGAGCCTGCGTTATAAACGGTTTCGCCCTGTGCATCACGGAAGGTATTAGAAAGTTGTTCATCCAGCTGAGTTCGGTCGGTAATAAACACCAGCTTGTATTGTTTTAAAATCGGATCACGGCGCATCTTCACCGCCAGCATCACCATAGTCAGGGATTTACCACTGCCCTGGGTATGCCAAACTACTCCAGACTTTTCTTTGCGGTCTTTACCGGTTCTTAGACGCTCAATAACTTTATTCACCGCACGATATTGCTGATAACGGGCGACTTTCTTAATCATCTTGCCATCGTCGGTCTCAAACAAAACGAAGTTCTGCAGAATATCTAAGAAGCTAGTTTTATTGAACATACCGGCAAGCAAACGCTGTTGAGCCGTCACATCATGATCGCTAGGTTCAGTAATGTTCTGTGCGTTGACTTCGTATAAGGCTGGCGCTTCTGCCGCTTGCAATAATTCGGTTTGAGGCGTTGTATCCTCTAATAACGCGTGTTCCGGAAGTTCGATTTCTAGCTTGGCTTGGAGATTATCCAGTTTATTGCTGAGCGTTTGTTGAGTGATATGCTCTGCGGTATAAGGATAAGCATCTTTCCAATCACCATAATGCTGGCTACTTGAGCTGATGGTACCCACTTTGGCTTTATCGCGACAAGTCGAGACCATTAGCTGGTTATACCAAAACAGTTTTTCCGCCCCTTCATCGACTTCTGGCTGACGAAGATTGGCATAACGTCTTAGTTGATTAATCCCTTCGCTCATCGGGCTGGCAATGTATGGCGATTTACATTCAATCACTGCCAAAGGAATACCATTCACAAAGCACACAATATCGGGAATGATGTTTTGATTCAGCCCTTCGACCTTAAACTGGTTACAGCATAGAAACTCGTTATTGTCAGGATTATCGAAATCGATCAGTTTGACCGTCTGCCCTTTGCGACCTTTACCGAGATCTTGCTCGACAGACAGATATTGCACCATGGTTTGATAAAAGGCGTGGTTATATTCCATTAAACCTGCATGATGTGGGTGAGTCACTTCACGGCTCACTTTGCGCAAGTTCTCGTCGCTGATCCAAGGGTTTAAGCGCTTAATGGCCGATTCCAAACGCTTCACCAACACCACATCACGGTAGTAGGCTCGTTCGGCCTTACCATCGGTATCCAGGTGATCTGGCGCGAGATCTTGACCTCTCACATATTGCCAGCCTTGTGATACCAACTGAGCAATGGCGGGTGCTTCTACCTTATCGAATTCGTTGTTCATCCTAAACGGCCTTATCTATACGTCATATTATTGCTGGCTTGATTGCTTCAACCACTCATCAAGTACCCGTTCTAATTTTGCTACTTGCTCTAAATGCTTATCCTGGTTTCTTGCTAACTTCTCTATATTTTGTAATTTCCAACGAATCGCTGGCAGGTTTGCTATATCAGGATAATCAAACAAAGACCAATCAGGAGCCCCTTCCTTATAGGACAGCAAAAAGGCACGATCTTTATCCGTAAACTGTTTTTGTAGTGCGCGTAACATCTCAGTGCGAGCAGACGTTAATTCTTCAAGCGTAACAGGTTCAAATGTCATGCCATCAAACTCAGATTGAAACCTTTCATCAAGCAACTGCCAGTTTGGATTCATCACTTCGTTAATTGGCCTTGGATGACCGAGTAAATACGTTAAGAATCCAACAAAAATATCACGAGAAATCCCGTCAGAGTTCAGCAACATACGCACATCAAATAGATCCCTAGGATGTTGTCGATCCATCGCTGCACAAAGTTTGCCACCATATAAATCAGGAAGGCTAACAACAGGGATTTCTGCATAGCCAAATTCATCTTCTACCGTTTCTTTGATTGGAGTTATTTCAGCAGAATGTAAAGTACCTCTAGAAACAGGGGAAACTTCAATTTTAATCGTCGCACTTGGTGTAGAAACTATGATCCTAAGCTCATCGGCTCGGTTATCTTGATAAACGGCTTTAATCCCTGATTGAGTATTAATGATATCTACAATACGTTGCAGTGCTGCTTTTACATTGGCTAGGGCTTCATCTCTTGGCTCTAGTGGCAAGTAAGCAAGATCGATATCCACCGACAAGCGAGGAAAATCCCACACAAACAAATTAATCGCCGTACCACCTTTCAAAGCAAAACAAGGTTCCGTTGCGACAATGGGTAGCATTCGAATGAGCAGTGAAACCTGCTTATAGTACGGGCTATTTCTATCCATAATCTTGCTCTTTTTTTGATATATCTAAAGTCATTGGAACCGTGATTTTGTAACGCTCATCATAGCGCCCACCTTCAACAACTTGTCGTTTCCCCGAGCCTAGTTTTATCTTGCTTTCATCTAACCGTTTCACCCATTGATGTCCGTGATAATGGCTCAAGAACAAGAAAATACGGTTTGCTTGTATAGCATCACTACGCTCAAGAAGAGATTGTACTTTTCTAGGACTTAAATTGACTAAACCTTGGAGGAGTTCTGCCGCATGCTCAAAAGAGATTAATTTGCCTATCGCATCCACCACTTCATAAGCAGCCAGTTCAGGACAACTGGCCTTAATCTCTTGACCTTGTACCGTTATGGTTTTGAGATCTTTTTCAGCCATTAACTCAAGCTTTGTATTTGTGCAATACGACCAGGATGATGAATCAAACTCTCTAAACCATTTAGGAAGATCAGCTTTTTGTTCAACCCCTAACCAAACTTGCTCTTTCGATACTGGCAAATAATGACTTAAACCTTGGTGCGTTAAACTGCTTAGTCCTGCTAAATGAACAGGAAGTTGTAATTGGCTATTTAACGCGTGTAAGGCTTCAACCCAAGTTGGTAAAGCATCATTTCTAGCATCTGGACGGTAGTAAACCCCCGAAGCTAACCGCTTTAACCAACCACTTTTTGCATATTTTTGAGCCAAAGAATAACCGATACCGTGCTCAAGCAACCAAGGCAACAACACGATAGAAGACGGAGAGGTATGTGACACTAGCCAGTTTATTTTTGATGACATTTTAACACCTAAGGTATGAATATCACATTAAACACAAACCAATCGGTTTATTTATTTTATTATTTTAGCACCTAAGGTATTAAAATACACAAATAAATAAACCAACAATACAAGCAACCTTCCCTATCCAACCTGTATTGATTTGCCTAACGCTGTCAGTCGATATTGTTGTAAGCGACTAGTGGGTTTTTCTGGAATCGTCATTTCAATCAAGCCATTGCTTAATGCTGGCTGTAAATAACGTTGATTAAAGGATTTTTTGTCTTTTAAACCAAGCAACTGCTGTAAATCCGTTCGGTTAAAGCTAGTTTGTGCTTGCTCGGCTTCGCCGGCTACTTTCATCACCTTGATTAGCATTTTGACTTGGGGGGTGACTTGGGGGGCGACTTGGGGGCTAACACCGGTTTCGACACTCTCAGAAGTATGATGCAACTGCTGTAGAGCCTGCTCTATCATCGACAACATAAAAGCGATAAAGGGTGCGCTGTCGGCGGCGTTAGTACTATCAGCGATAGCTTGATAATACTCGGTTTGATGGGCGGCGATTAAGCTCTCGACCGGCAAGTAGGTAAACACTTCATGGTATTGCTTTAAGATCAGCGTTTGCCACAAGCGCCCCATGCGACCATTACCATCGGCGAACGGATGAATGAACTCAAACTCATAGTGAAATACGCAGCTTTTGATCAGCGGATGATCGTCACTGTTAGCGAGCCATGTAAACAATTCGCCCATTAATTTGGGTACGCGATCTGCTGGTGGTGCCATGTGAATGACTTGCTGGTTTTTAATTACGCCCACGCCAGTGTTGCGGTATTGCCCTGCGCTATCAATCAATCCCAACATTAAGGTTTTATGCGCTTGCAATAAGCTTGATTCTTTTTGGTATGCAAAGCGGTCGAGTTGCTCGTATACGGTGAGGGCATTGCTGGCTTCTTGTACCTCACGCGCTGGGGCAATTACTCGCTTGCCTTCTAAAATGGCGGTGATTTGGTCTTCGGTGAGCTGATTACCTTCAATCGCCAGTGAGCCCTGGATGGTACGCACTCGGTTAACCTTTCGTAGCAATAACGATTGCACCTTATCTTGCGTGGCAGTCAATCGGCCAAGCTGTTCGCTGATGTTAGCCACCCGCGACAGGATTTGGTTATTAAGCGAGAAAGGCGGTGCGTAGTGCATGTTAATCCACCTTAACTCGGACTTTGCCGGTGAGGAGATCTTGCATAAGGGCTTTTTTGATGAGATTTAGCGACTCTAATTTACCTTGTTTTGTAGATAACAAATTTTGGACACAACTTATACTGTTAGCAATTTTTATTTGTTCTATCTTCGGAGGAACCACACACGGTATTTTCTTTATATCTTCAATATTAATACGACTAACCGTTGTCCCTATCGACATTTCAAATATACTTTTCTTAGCTACTTCTGAAGTCAAAAACATTGAAAAAAAATCAGATTCAACAACATCATTATCAGGACGTAATAACACCATCCTTTGTCCCATACACACTTTTAGGTTATCTGGTACTAAACAAGACTCACCTGCTGGAGCTTCACGAGTAAATAATACATCACCCTTTGTTGGAACAGTCCTTTTCGTCCACTCATTAAATCCGTCAGAGTGAGTAAACTTCATATCATCAAATACTAACTCCCCATCTCTGACGTTGCTTGTCCGCACTACCATAAATTCCGATTGTTCAACATATGGTGCCGTTTTATGTTCGCAGTCAACAACACACTTAACTACTGTATCTAAGCTCTTAACCTCCCACCCTTTCGGAATTCTACCCACAGGGGAATCCTTAAACTCGGTATGAGGCTTGCCATCTACGCCGACACCGCAGGTCAGCAGTTCTTGCATCATGGCTGTTTTGAGGTCTTTAAGCTTATCGATTTGCGCCTGTGTTTTTTCAATCACCTCATCGACGGAGGTGAGAATCGCCGCGATTTTCTTTTGTTCTGGTTCCTTAGGAACTTTCAAATATATATCTGAAACTTGTTGTAAACTTAAATTGGGCTGAGCACCAACAGTTTGAAGTTTCATTAATTCAAGTTGAATCTGATTGCTTTTTAAATATTGGATACAAAAGCTTGTATTAATCACATCTTTCTGGAGTCTAATAATAGCTAATGCTTGATTTGTATTCGCTGGTAAGTGTCTTTTTTCAACTAAGGCTAAACGACCTAAGCTTCCTGCAATACTGAAAAGAATATCGCCATCATTAAGTTGTGAGCGCTTAAATTTTTCATTGGTTTCTGCATCTATATATGAGAATTTTGAAGGTAATAAAGTAGCGCTATTAGATACACTTTCAACTTTTACGAAATTAACCCCGTTCTCAGTATATGATTTTGGCGTTGTGCCTTTAGTAATAACGTCTGTAAGATCACCTAATCGAAATTCAGCCCACCCCTCAGGCACCACATTACTCATAACCCAACTCCTTCAAGTAACCTTGCATCACTTGCTCGGCGTCTTGCACCTGTTGGTCTAACTCATGTAGCGACACTTGGTATTTATCCCACCAGCGTTCTAGTTGGGCTATCACCTTGCTGTCTACTTCGGTGTCAGTGGGTGCATGTTGTAAAATAAACTCACGGAGCGCTTCTTTTGATGCAATTTGTGGCTTAAAGGCGTAATAGCGCTCGTCAGTGTTTGCCATGTTTTGTGTATCAAACACCAAAGACACATCAAAATCCCCTAAGATCTCTTCGCGGATGTAATCTTCTTCCACTTCACGCACTGGCACGCCACCGTGAAGAATGGCGCGTACATCAAAGATTTCTGCCGGTGGTGAGGTATCGGCGTAACGACGAATATTCAAGTTAAAATCATTGGCTTCGATTTCTGCCAGTTCCACCACTTTGGCGTAACGCTTAATGTCTTGATAGGCATCAAAAGCGGCAACAATTTTGTCTAAATCTTGTTGGCGTAGAACGTTTTGGTTTTTGCCTTCTTGATAATCCAACTCAGCATTAATAAACAACACCTTGCCTTTACGCTCGGCCGATTTGTTCTTATTGATGACAAGCAAACAAGCGGGAATGCCAGTGCCATAGAACAAGCCCGACGGCAAACCAATCACCGCTTCTAATAAATCGTCTTGTAAAATGCCCTGACGGATCGCTTTTTCACTTGAGCCACGGAACAATACTCCATGCGGCATCACCACGCCGACCATGCCTTCTGCGTTGGTGCTGGCGATCATGTGTTGCACAAAGGCTAAATCACCCGCATCTTTCGGCGGTGTGCCATAAGGGAAACGCGCAAAACCATCGCTATCACATTCTTCCTTGCCCCACTTTTTCAGTGAGAACGGCGGATTGGCGATCACACGATCAAAAGTCATTAACTCGCCGCCTTGGGTATGCTTAGGTTCGCGCAAGGTATCGCCCTTACGAATATCGGCACTTTGCACGCCGTGTAAGAACATGTTCATCTTACAAATCGCCCAAGTGTTTAGGTTCATCTCTTGGCCGTATAAAGAAAGGTTGGCAGCATTTTCACCTTGCGATTCAAGATAGCCACGGGTTTGGATTAACATACCGCCCGAACCTATGGTTGGATCGTAAATACGCATTCCTGCGCGAGGCTTTAATAGCGTCACCAGCAGTTTTACCACTTCTGACGGCGTATAAAATTCCCCACCTTTTTTACCAGCACTGTCAGCAAACATTTTGATCAAGTATTCATAAGCCGCGCCTAACATATCTGGACGTTCGAAATCTTCATTACGTAGGCGATATTGGCTAAAGTGGGATAACAAATCACGCAGTTTGGCATCCGACAATTTGTTTTTGATGTTGAAGTCGATGGTGACTAACACGCCTTCTAATGACGGGTTAAATTCTTCAATTGATTCAGTGGCTTTGTTGAGGGTTTCACCAATATTATGTTTTAAATCTTTCAGCGCTGACCAACGGGCATTTTCTGGCACATAAAAGGTGGTGTCGTATTCATCTTCATCATCAGCCAGCTCTTCTGCTTGTTCTTGGGTTTTGCCTTTGTCTAGATAATATTGCACCACACCTTGCTGAGATTCTTCAAAGGCATCAGACAGGCGTTTTAGGAATAACATGCCGAAGATGTAATCTTTATATTCAGAGGCATCCATATTGCCACGAAGAATGTCGGCGGTTTGCCATAGGAAAGATTCAAGCTGTTGCAGGGTGATTTTCGCGCTGGTGGTCATGTGGTTGTCCATTTCAAAGCTGAAAGGCTTGGTGATAAAAAGCCAAAATAATCATCTATACCCTTTTGTTTGGGTATAACATCGATATTAGGGTGGAGTGCGACAGTTGGCGTCGTAGTAAAATCTTTTAATTGCTAGAGATTCTACGGTGATGCTAGGAGGGTGACAATAGAGATATGATGAAACAAAGAGTTATATCAATTTATCGAAATGATAAGTGTTCGATTGGCTTCAAGCATGGCCATTGAAAAGCCAATAACCATTTGAAGTAAAGGAACTTATTTTCAATAGTTTATTAATCATCATCAGAATGACGCTGATCCCATTTATAAGCATAATAAAGCATCAAAGCGGCTCCTATCATGAGTCCACCTAAAGCAATGAGAAGTGGTACAAATCCATTGGCTAGGTTTATCGTAATCATATATTCCTCCGAAAGAGAATCATTTTGCTGTGGTATCGTCAGGAAAAGCCACGCATCAACGCTACACTGTCACTTATAGTCTAATCAGGAAATGAGGTATAAACTACCTGTTAATACTCAACATCATTATTCATCTGTTGAAGCTCTTTAATTTTATCTAAGAATGCCTTATCAGCCGCCTCACTTTCATCACCTTCACCAGTTGATTGACGCTTAATAATCGCTCTTTCAACTTTCTCTGCTTGTTCATCTTCTTCAAAAACGCGATATGCAGCAGCCAATGATTTAAGTTCATTGATTGATAAAGGTTCATCCCCAGTTAAACGCTTTGTTTCAAGCTTAGTAATGATTTTTTTAGCATCTTCAAAATTCAGAACTTCAACAGGGTTTTTGACGTTTATCCACGTATAAAGAAACTCAACAGAATGTACATTACGGCCATGTTTATGCAGCTTGATACCCAGGCCATCAGGAGATTCGTGAAACATGATCTCTTTTTGAGTTTTAGGATCGTTACTAAGCTCGATGATGCTTTCTCGAATGCAGCGAGTAATAAACACGCCATTGTTTGAGAATGAGCTCTTATTCTTTTTAATATCCCCTTTCTCGTCCAGAATGCCCATATAAGCCTTTAGCGCTTCAACTTCCATTAGGTTGAGCTTCTTATCGCCTTTAAAGCGAGAAAGTATCTCATAGAGGCGTTTGGTGTACTCTCGCTTCAATCCTAAGTAGCTTTTGGTATTAATCAGTGAAAAGCCTTTGTTGTATTCCACGTACTCCTTCGCTAGAGCATCGTTAGGCACTAGCGTCAAAACACGATCTTTGTATTTTGCTTTTTTAAATAGAGGGGTGAACTCAAATTCTGTATCCCCCTTTGATTCTTGGATGATCCCAATTTTTCTAGAGGAGAGACGGCTAACCACATCATTAAGTTGTGAACCAATCGCTCGATTATTCAAACCAAGCCAATCAGAAAGCTGCGCTGCAGTGAAAGTATACTCGGGAGTGTTACCTTCCCAGTCTTCAGGGCGCATGTTAGCTATCATTAAACCAAACAAGTTTGCTTCCCTAGCCGTCAAATCTTGTTGTGAGAATACGAGCTGATGCCCTTTCTTTATATGGGTTGGTAGTTTTTTAGAATTCATCGTTAACTCACACGTTTGTTTGCTACAAGCAAACATTTTTGTACTTATGCTCAAAATATACTCACACATGAAACGTAAAGCAAACAAACGTGTAAATTATGAGGTTAAATCACAGAATTATTTGCTCAATAAGGCTATCAAAGCCTAAAAGTTGTCTTCAATATGAAAAAGCAAACTTTCTTGTACACTTTAAGACAAGTAAATGATCAATAAGCAAATTTTTATGTCATCAAAGCAAACTATTTAGGTTGTAAAGCAAATAAATCTGATCCAAAAGCAAACGAATATGATCTTGCTGCAAACCTTTTTGATCTAAAAGCAAATAAACCTGTCGATTAATCATGATAAAAGCATTTAAAATCAACAATATAAAACTGCTATAGATCTCTTAGTCTTTTAGTCTAGTTAGATCTTTAGATTTGTTAGTTAATAATAGATCTTTATAGTGTGTGTGGATAAGTGAATAAATGCTGCAACCTCAACCAACAAACCTTCATACAATGTTTAAATCGACAAAATTGTTTGCTGAAAACAAGAAAAGCAAACAAATATGTAAAACAGGCTCTAAACTTACAAAAAAGTTTGCTTATAACAATAAAAGCAAACTTTTTTGTTAACTACTATAGATCCTATTTTAGGTTCCAAGTTTCGCTTCATGTAGATAATCAAACGACAGAATGAACGTTGTTTGTGAATATTGGTGGCTTGGTTGAGCCACCGATTGAGGGAGGAACGAGCGAAGAGGTTCGCGAAATCAAGCAGGAGCTACATCATCGGATTATTAACACGATATTTCATTACTTTTCATTATTTGAATCTGCATAATCCAACAAGCATTTTTCTAACTTATCCAGTTTCTTCTCTAAAGGAGAGGCGAATAAAGTCAGTAAGCCAATGACCAATGAAATACCCCAAAAAATAAAGATAACGCTCATAGATATAACCTTTCGCCATCAAGACACAATAAGTAGTGATACTATACCTTTCAAATTTGAAAACACTAACACCTAACAACCGGTATATCCCCCCACTTAGTCGTGTACTGAGGCGTTAACCTTTCTCGTCTCATTGCCCACTTTTCAACCGTACCTTGCGCTGCCACAAACAACGAATCCCTACCATAACGTTGGTTCAAGCCATCTAATACTTTCATCAATCTTGGGTCGTCAGGGTTGGGATTCAGCCAATCGATTTGCGCATGTTTGCCATCAATTAAATCAACCAGTCCAACACCGACTTTGTAATAGCGTACATCAGGCTTAAACATCTGCTCTGCAAGCTGTCTCACCGCCTGGGTAATGACGGTTGTATCTGAGGTAGGATAAGGAAAATGATGTACTGCCTTACTGCTGACTGGGATTGCATCAAAAGGTGAACTTGATGCAAAACACATCATTACTTTGCATAAGGATTGTTGCTTTCTGGCTTTAGCGGAGGCAATGCCAACATGCTTGCTTAGGGCTTGCTGTAAGGTATCTAAATCCATGATACGAGTTCCGACACTGCGTGTTGAAAAAATCTGTTTCTTATCCGCACGTATCGCATCCCATTGTTTACAAGCTTGGCCATTTAACTCTCGAACTGTGCGTTCCAACTCTACATTAAAGAATCGCTGAGCTTTCATTGGGTCAAAGCACGCTAAATCATAAGCGCTTTTAATGCCCATGACATTGAGCTTTGTCGTTAAGCGTCGGCCAATCCCCCATACTTCAGAGACAGGAACATGCTTTAAAATATGGATACGTTCAGCGTCTGAATCCAACACACAAACACCTTGATAGCCCTGTATTTTCTTTGCCGCATGATTGGCAAGTTTTGCTAAGGTCAGCGTTGGCCCCATTCCTACGCACACCGGTAAACGACATTCTTTCCATACGGATTTACGGATCAATATGCCATGCGCACGTAAATCTGGGATCGCTTGTTGGCAGTGTCTCAAAGATAAGAATGATTCATCGATGCTGTAGATATGCTGCTCAGGTGCAAAGCGCCCAATCACGGTCATCATCTTGGCTGATAAGTCGGCATATAACTCATAATTGGACGATAAAGCCACGACGCCCTTATGTTCACATAATCTTTGCACTTCAAAAAAGGGCTTAAACTTGGGGATGCCGAGCTCTTTTGCCTGGCGGTTAGCCGCGACGATACAACCATCGTTATTCGATAGAACAACGATAGGCTTGCCTCGCAAATCAGGCCGGAATACTTGTTCCGCACTACAATAAAACGCATTACCGTGACAGGTTGATGTAGGAAAAGCATCTTACACACATAAATAAATCTGGGAAATAATTCATTGATGGCTACACTGTATGTATGGCCAGTGTTTTCCATGAGGATTTTATGGCGTTTTTAATCAGATCTAGTGATGTTTTTAAAGAAACAAATCTCTCTATAAGTAATGGGCAATGTTCTGTTACACCTACCACTGATAACATTGGTTCACTGCCAACGCTTTATTCTGAACATGGTGAATTTAATCACCAAGCCAATAGCTACTTCTTCTATCAAAAGGCAATCAAGCAAACGATAGACTTACAACCCTGCGCTCAAGCTTTAAAGGACTACTATCAATTTCTTGAGGATAAAAACCTTCAATGGGATATGTTCCCACCAGTTAAGCGTTTAAAGCCAACTTACTTATTTCGATCCCATTTATTGAAGTTAATAAAAAAGGGAGAGCTTGCTCATTCCACAGCAAGTGTACGTATGAACCAAGTCGTTAATTACTATAAGTGGTTGATGCATGATGGTTATCTAAAGATTAAAAATGAAAAAGAAGCGCCCTTTAGAATGGAGTTCGTATCTATTAAGCGAACCGATATGCTGGCTCATATTGCTCCAAGCTTCATCATTGAAACCAGTGATTTAAGAATCAAAGTACCACGAGACAGTGACAGCAAAAACATTCGCCCCTTAACACCATTAAGTCAGGATGCGTTATCGACACTGACCACCTATCTACCTGTAGCATCCGAAGAACTAGGGCTTCAAATTTTAATCTCCATTGATACTGGACTTCGAATTCAAGAGGTCGCCACACTAACACTTGATGCTATCGATATTGCACAACCACTTGCTGAATCTGTGCATCGTTATGAGATAGCGGTTTCACCTCAACGAAATGGTGTTCAAACGAAATACAGCAAAGAGAGGACGATTGAAATATCGAAGACTTTGCTCGATAAACTAGACGTTTATCGTACTTCTGAGCGACGTTTGAAACGAGTTATCAAGCTAAATACCAAACTCGATAACCTAGAAGAATCAGCAAAGGGATTAAGCTACGAAACCGTTGAAGCACTAGAGTTTTGCTTAAATCATGAACCCTTGTTTGTGAGTGAGCAAGGCAACCCTGTATCACCTAAGTCCATTGAAGCTAGGTGGGGGGAGCTAAGAGCGAAAATCAAACAAACGCCCCCACCTTTTGAACATCGTTTTCACGATTTTCGTTCAACGTATGGCACATATCGCCTTAATGACCTTCTTGAAGCTGGTTTACCTGTCGCGGAATGCATGGAGCTACTCATGGGGTGGATGGGACATAAAAACGAATCAACTACTTGGAAATATTTGCGCTACCTCAAACGTAAAGAAGCCTTCAAGGTGAAATTTGGCATATTAGACAGCATCATGCATGAAGCTTTGGAGGCTGAGAATGAGTAATGTCACGCACCGTCCTAAGTGGAATCCCGACTTGTGTATTCAGTTGACGATAGAGGGTAAAAAACTAGTTGATTTTAATCGTTTATTGATAAAAAACCTTCCATCTACTGAAGATTTAAAGAAAAGTAAAAAGTTTAAAGATGCCGATAGGAAAGACTTTATTCATCAAATAAAAGCTCGATATGACGAAATTATCGAGGAAGGTGGGAGCCACGAAAAGCTATACGGCTATTTCGTAAAGTTATCTCAATACATTCGGTGGTGTGACAAGAGGGATGTTGAAACCTTTACTCAATCATCAATCGAAGGCTATATGAATTTTGAAGATGAGCGTGTCATGCTAGGGCAAATCAAAAACTCAACCTATAGAACAAGCCATGCATTATTACAGGTCATCTTTACTCAATATCTAGATTTACCCCACTCGTACTTTGATAATATTGTTACGCGATATAATCATGATACCGAACCTTTTGAAGCCTACACTCGAAGTGACTTAAAGCAAATACTCCCCTTTTTGAGGGCACTATTTAAGCAAACGCATCAACAGTTTATAGATAATCCTGAGAAACATATTCAGGCGTATCGGAACATACCAACCATGACCTTTCACTGGAAAGGATGTGAATACAAATTATGTGCAGCTACCTCTAAGATGATGTCTGCTGCTACATATCTAATGGGGTATTACACCTATGCAAACACAAGTGATTTGTTCAAGTTAAAGCAACCAGAGAATGCTTCAACCACCATTGGTGAGGTATGGTATACGATGCCAGCATTTAAACGAAGAGCGTTTAAAACCATTCGCATTGAAATGGGTGAACACGAACTAGAAATCCCAAAATATTCGATGGACTTTTTTGATAAGTTACTTGAGGCTTCACGATTAATTTCTACTGGGGAAGATGCCCTACTACTGCAAACTATTGTCATGAAAAAAGTACAGCCTGTCAAAAGGAATACCTTAAATACTTTCCTTGCACGTTGGGTGGAAAGGTACTTCACTTTCAACGATCAAACGGGGCGACGATTACGTCCTATGGTAAGTCGTTTTCGTGAAACAGGCGCACGATTAACCGCTTATCATCAGGGTGAAATAGTAAATAACATCATGCTTGGGAATACATCCAACACTCGAAAAAAGAGTTACAGTGAAGGTAATAAACACAGTAACAATGGGATGCTGCAAGACTCTTTCGCCATTCGTGAAGAACAAATAAAACAAGGCGTATCACCCAAGGAAGCACAAGAAAACCTTGGTATTGATGTGCTTGTGATTGAAAAAGAGAATGCGATTGAAATACCAAATCTCAGCCGCACATCTAATGGTGGCAGTTGTAGTGACCCCTTTGGTAGTAAGTCAGAAAAGCACACCAAAAAGGCGCTGAAGCAAGGGCTAGCCAAGGATGGAGAGCGATTGGCTTGTGCGGATTTATTGGCGTGTTTTGGTTGTCCTTATCAAGTCATCGTTCAATCCGTTGCGGATATTTGGTGCTTGCTGTCATTTAGGGCGTGCATTGAAGAGTCGCTGTACCTACATTTGGATGCTCACCATTACCGCAAGAATTTTGAACAAGTTATAGTGTTTATAGATTCTAAAATTCTTCCCGATATCAATTCTAAAATCTTAAAACAAGCTGAAGAAAAACTGAATGATGAAGGGCTTCACCCAGTGTGGAATGAGCCTGAATCCATTCTTTTCTTAATTCCTAATCGTCAACAGGAGAGCGTGTAATGCCAGTTCAGCACTTATATTTAGATAACTTCCCAGAGCAACATAAAGTAGAAGAAGCCGATGTGGTCACGCTCTATCATGAAGAACGTTTTGATGAGCTTGATAAGGTTGTGGTCTGCAAGGATGAATCAGGCAAGGTAACAGCCTACTTCGGTGATAGCGCTTGGTATTGCTTTGCGTTTTCACGAAACAAAAGGAAGCATAAGAACACTCTTAATTTCAATCAATTCAATAACAATAAAGACTTACAGCGAGAGTTGAAACTTTTTACCTACGGTTGGTTATTCAATAAAGGTCCAAAACAGCGTAAGGCTTTGAAGTTTAGTAGTATATTTTCAAGGCTCATATATACGAACATGCCTTACAGTCATTTGGTAGAGCAAGGCTTTGATTCTATACGCGCTCTTTCGAAATCATCAAATTGGACTAACTTTGAAGGGGATTTGGTTGAAAAACAATACTCTCAATCTTCAATAAGGACATGTGTTGCCTCTATCAATTCAATCATTAGAGATTCAGCATGGCATAAGGTTAAGCATGAGTTTCTTGGACCTTTAAAGCCTGACGTTGTTGCTAGAAGGTTAATTCAGTTAGAGGCACAACAAACACTGACCATTCCAGAGCGTTTGTGCGATGCCATTTATGGTAAAGCGATTGAACTGATTGAGGAAGCACACCCTAATAGGAAGCTAATTGCTCAAGTCGAGAGTGAACTTCAAGAGAACTACCGTGAAGGTGATCGACGTCTCAGTGAAAAGGTGGCAAGTGGTGAAAGCTTCCCCTTTATCTTGGCTAATGGCGAAATAGATAAAAATATACGTGCCGCTTATATACGTGACAACAAACCTCGAAACCCAAGTGATATTATTTCGCCTCTTGCACAAAAACTGCCGAACATACCACTTGCCAATAGCTCGGAATTTCAGCGATATCTAGGGCAGTTAATCAATGCAAGCTACATCGTGTGTGGCGGTTTTAGTGGTATGCGTGATTCAGAGTTAGATAAGCTCACGCCAAATAGCTATTACAAGGATACTTTTGAAGGTCGTGAGTATCATATGCTCCAATCACACACCTTTAAGTTGGGTGAAAAACGAGAAACATGGGTAACAGCCAGTTCATCTAAGATCGCGATTGAACTCATGACAACGCTAACTGAAAGGTTGCGACAAGAAGTGACCTATCCAGATAAAAAGTACACAAACACTCTTTGGGTTAACCAATCAGTTCGCTCTAAACCACCCACATTAATCTCATACTGGAATGTACGTCTTCAGCTGTTCTGCAAGCAATTCAATTTTATTGTGACAGAGGAAGATCACCAAGAATGCCTAGATTCTAACCCTCAATCACATGGGAGGGTTAAAAAGCATGTCCTAGTCGGTAAGCCTTGGCACATGGCCCCACACCAATTTAGACGCTCTTTGGCATTCTATTGCATTAAGAACCGTTTTAGCACAATGGTCGCTCTCAAGCAGCAGTTCAAGCACCTGTATCTTGCTATGACCGAGTGGTACACCAACGGTGGCAAGCTAGCCAGTTATCGAAGCCTTGTTGTGGATGAAAATATCCAATCCATGCTTGAGGACATTAACGCTGAAACCACGGCAAATAAAATCTTCAAACAGTGGCATTCTAGTGATAAATTATCAGGATCACATGGCAAAGCGATCATGCAAATGCGAGGAGATGTCCCAACCATCTACAGTTCGTGGGATGTCATCTACAAGGCCGTCAAGGATGATAAGCTCACCCTTCATGGCACGACTCATAGCTACTGTAAAAATGGATACAACTGCGATATGGATGGTGTTGTCATGCCTCAATTCTGTGTCGATTGCGGCTCAGGCAGCAGCATCATTGACGAAGAACAAGCTCGGTGGTGGCAGAAAAAGCACAACAGTTTGGTTGCTTACATGGAATCCGACGAAGATATTTCGGTGAGTGAGCGTAGCCACTACATCACCCAAGTAAGAGCAGCAGAGATAGTTATGGCTGATTTTGAACTGCCATTTACTCCTTTCGAACCTGACTTAAAGGTAGCGAACTCATGAGTAAGAGCGAAAACACATTACTAGCGCTTGAAGCGGCTCTAGAACGTATTAAACAGGATAAACCTAAGCGTATCCCTGCCCATCGCAAGCTCAGTGTACGCGCTGTTGAGGAGGAAGCGAATCTGGGCAACGGCAGTGGCTATTACTACCCCGAGTTTGTTGATAAGGTTAAACAGACTAAAGCTGAAATCGCGGCAGGCAACGGTGAAGTAATCCGGCCAGAGATCCAGACCGTGCGCACTAAGCTCAAAGAGCAAAAGCGTATCAAGGATAACTACAAGGCTAAGTATGAGACGGAGCGAGAGAAGTTAGCCTTATTTGCGGCTGCGCAGCATCACTTGAATGATAAGCTGGTTCAGGCATTAACTCGTGTGGATGAGTTGGAGCATGAAAATGCAGAGCTTCGGGAGGAGCTTTCTAGGCTGAAAAGAAGTCAGGTCGTGCCAATCAAGTAATCCACCAGTAGCTCACTGATATATTGATGTGGGCGACCAAACACTCCACACGACTGCCACTTCTTCCCTAGCTCACTTTTGGACATAACCAAGCTTGGTGTTAATTTGCGCTTTAAAACACCCTCAATCATCATTGAGGGTGTTTTAATCATCAATTATTTACTTGTTCTTTTTTTCCAATCAATTGCCCGCCTTTCTGAGACAAATAACCGAGTAAAGCACCTAGCACTAAGCCAATTAAACTTCCTTTGATATCAAAATTAGTAGCGAAATAAGTTGAACAACCAATAAATGTTCCTGGTATAAAACCAAATAGTGGGAATCGTGCCTGCCAAACCATTGCGGCAGCACCAATGCCGACAGCAATTGCGAGCCCGGCATAATTGCCTAAAAAGGGTGAAATATATCCCGCCATGGTTGCAATGATAAACCCCCATAAAACACCGCTACTATTTGTAATTAAAGAATCTTTTAGGCCTTTTAGTTCACCTCCGGCGGCATAAAAACTAGCCCAAGATAAAAACCCGGCGAATGTTATAAATTGTAAATAAGCGCTGCTACCAGCCCATACTCCAGCCAGAATACCAACACTAATACCAATTGCGACAAGAATATTCATATTACTCATTCCTTTGGATGATTGTTTTTGGCCAATACAATCCCTGCCAGTGAATAATTCAGGCCACAATTAACAACATCACTTGAGGTTTTTAATAAGCCCCCATACTGAGGGCATATGTTTATTAGCGCTTGATCTGTTTAAACTCACGAGTAGTTTTAATCAGTGCGACTTCTGTTGGTAATCGTTCCATTGAACTCGCACCGTAAAACCCATGACATTCAGGACAGTTTTCCATAATGAATTGAGCATCTTCTGGTGTAGCGATTGGGCCGCCATGACATAAAACAATCACATCATCACGAACCGCTTTAGCAGCTTTTGCCCACTCATTGATTAAAGGAACGCAACCAGCCAGTGTCAAAGCAGTTTCTGCACCAATGTTACCGCCAGTAGTCAATCCCATATGCGGAACAATAATATCTGCACCGGCTTTTGCCATTGCAATTGCATCTTCTTTGCTGAATACATAAGGTGTGGTTAATAAGCCTTTTTGATGCGCTTTACTGATCATATCGACTTCAATACTATAGCCCATTCCTGTTTCTTCCAGATTGGCCCGGAAATTTCCATCAATCAAACCTACTGTTGGAAAATTCTGTACACCGGAAAAACCGGTCGCAATGACGTCATCTAAAAATTTATCCATTTGGCAAAATGGGTCTGTTCCGTTTACACCAGCCAATACAGGCGTGTGTTTCACAACAGGCAACACTTCTTTCGCCATATCCATCACGATATCGTTGGCATTACCATATGCCAAAAGCCCAGCCAGCGAACCCCGACCTGCCATCCGATAACGGCCTGAGTTGTAAATCACAATCAAATCAATGCCACCGGCTTCTTCACACTTAGCTGATAAGCCTGTTCCAGCTCCGCCGCCAATGATTGGTTCACCACGAGCAATCATAGCTCGAAATTTGTTCAGAATTTCCTGACGAATAGTTTGAATAGACATAGTTATCTCCAGATCAATTAACGATAAATAGACAGAAACTCTTTAACCGCAGCTTGTGCAAAAAGAGGATCATTAATGTTGTAAGGAAGTTTAATTAGGCGACGTTTTTCAGTTTGGATGACTGTTGCTTCAAGTGCGTTGAATAAGGCTGTATCAGCTTCTGGATCCCAGAATGCCTGCTCTGGTGTATCGAGTACTGACACACCACCTTCAGGGATCAAGAAACGAACCTCACCGTCGCATTGATTTAATTTATTACCAATCCAACGCCCCATTTCAGCGCATTCGTTTGCAGTTGTACGCATCAAAGTGACTTGCGCGTTATGTTTATAGAAAAGACGGTTTGCATACTTTTGCGGCACAGTATCAATATGAGCAAAATTGACCATATCTAGGGCACCGCAAGAGCCCACATAGGGAATTTTTGAACGTATAACGGCACCGAAACGGTCTTCTGTGCAAGCTAATACACCATCAAATAAATAATCACAGACTTCTGTTGTAGTCAGATCAAGAAGTCCATTGAGGAGTTTACTATCAGCCAGTTTTTCCATTGCTCGGCCACCACTGCCTGTGGCATGAAACACCAAACAATCAAAGTCTTTATCTAGTAGAGCTGTCACCTCCTTGATGCAAGGTGTTGTGACACCAAACATAGTTAAACCAAGGGATGGCTTATCTGCTTCTGTGTTATTAGCAGCCTCTTCTGATGAAAAATATACCTGTCCAGTGATGGCATTGGCTGCATTCGCTAGCACGCGACGCGAGATTCGATTCAAACCGGCAACGTCAGTGACTGAATACATCATGGCAATGTCACTGGCACCTATGTAACCAGATATATCACCAGATGCCATAGTTGAAACCATCAGTTTTGGAAGCCCAATTGGTAAAGCTTGCATTGCTGGCGTGATCAACGCAGTACCACCAGAACCACCTAATCCCAATAGTGCAGCGATATCATCACAATTAAGAACGAAGCGCTCAAATGCGACAGACATGGCAGTAATAGCTTTACCACGATCGCCACAGAACACAGCTCCAGCACCTTCTGGGTGAAACTCAGCAACCGTCCTTGCGTTAATATCTGCCCCACGATCTTCATTTGACGGTTTTGTGGAGAGATCTACAGTGACTGGATGCAGTCCTTTTTGCTGAATAAGGTCTTTAACGAACTGAACTTCAGCTCCCTTAGTATCCAGCGTAGTGGCAATGTAAATACTACGATTTTTCGTTTTCATAGAATTCCCTGTTGTCGGTGAATACACATGGATACTGAGTGCATCAGGTATCCTCGACTCATTGCGATATTTATTATCGTACTGAACTTCTGAGCCGCCGTATTAATTGCTATATTAAGCTCGATTAGACAGGAGTACTACGACAAAATGAGACAAAAGTATCAAAATGAGAATGGGATCTCAAAATCCCGTGCATCAGTACCACACGAAACTCAGCTAACAGGGGCTAAAGCTCGAACATGGAATTTATTGCTTTCTACTGCATTACGTATGCTGGAAGATGGATGGTTCCCATCGATAACTGAATTAGCTAATGCAGCTGGTGTAGGAAGAGCTACAGCCTATCGCTATTTCCCAACTCAAAGTGCTCTAGTATCTGCTGTTGTTGATGAAAGTCTTGGCCCTATTCTGGCGTGGCAACCCAAAGAGCAAACAGCGACAAAACGGGTTGTTGAATTATTAGAGTTTGCGTATCCACAGATGTTGCAACATGAAGGCGCTCTAAGAGCAACGCTTCAAGTATCTTTACAGCAATGGGCTGCTGAGCGAGCAAATAAATTAGAAGATAATGAACTACTGATAAGGGGACATCGGAAAAAATTATTGGCATTAGCTACGGCACCTTTAGCTAATTCATTATCAGAGAAAGATTTCCAACGATTGCAATATGCTTTATCTCTTGTCTATGGATCTGAAATTTTTATGGTTCTGAAGGATATATGGCATCTTGAATTGGATGGTATCCAAGATGTTACGCAGTGGATGGCTAAGGCATTAATTAATCAGGCTGAAGCTGATTTCAAAAACAAGAATGATTAAAGTTTATGTAACTTAGATAGGAAGGTTGCTTGAGTTACCAATCTGCACATGAGTTAAGCAAATGAAAGAGAAAAGCTTTATTCATTGTAAACCAAGACATAATGCGTATTGGAATAACCTGTATTAAATACGCTTATGAGTAGCTATAAACAGCCTTGGCTGTGTCCAACCAGGCATATATCTATTCATAAGCGCATGTACAGAAAAACAAAGAAAATGATTCGAGTATTTAACTCGTTTTGGGGCATAAATGAGTTTGGTGGCGCTATTCATCAGCTCACCACACCTTGAGCCTCGCCTTTTGGAGTGACAAATTATCTGGAAATTGGTATTCTAAAAACTCGAATGTTAGGAAAAATAGTCAAAAACTACTGTTTTTCTGGAAAAGGCTGAGAAGCCTTATCACACATACCTTTCCAGATTTATTTCAGAATCGACCTGTCGCGGTAACGCATTGGCATCGACTAACGCAAACATTTAGCACCAAGATACAGGTAGGTGACAGCGTAGAGAGCAAATGACTACCCCCTCAACAGAAAACGCATCTAAATCATGAATCGAAATAGGCGCATAATCTTCATTGGATGACAACAATAACCCTCGTTGAGTATTGATTCGCTTGCACACGAACTCGCCATTAAAGTTAGCTACAATAATACTGTTATTAACCACATTAACTGCCCTATCGACGATTAAAATATCATCATCAAAAATGCCATCATCACGCATAGATTCTCCAGAGACGCGACTAAAAAATGTTGCATGTGGGTGCTTAATTAAAAGTGCATCAAGATCTAACCCTAGTTGAGAGTATTCCGAGGCTGGAGATTCAAAACCAGTTATACCGGCACTGACAGAAATTGGAGTGACTTTCATAGAAACACCTAAAAATAATACTGTACAAAAACACAGTGTTATTTTTAGGGATATTGTTAGAAAACGCAAGGAGAAACTAATTTCTCATTACAAGGCTATCATTAAATAAATGAAAGATAAGAAAATTTGAAATGATGTGGTGAAGTGCGTCAATCGAAGATTGTCCACTTATCCACATCAGCTATAAGATCTATTTAATACTATTAAAACTATAATATCTATGTGATCTATAAAAACTATAGGTACGGTAAGTTATTGTTTTAAAATAAATTAAATGGGTTTTGTGATCACTTTTTAGGTGGGTTGATCACATATTTTAGGTATTGATGATCACATAGTAGGCTTCTTTGATCTTAATTTAGGTATGTTGATAACACTTTTTAGGTGTTTGTGATCATTTATTAGGTATTTAGATGACACAATTTAGGTAATTAATGGTTTTGCTAATGACAAAACCATTTTTTGTTACCTTTTACCTAAATTATGTTATTTGTTTGCTTAGATCTTAGCTGGTAAACCTAAGATCCGTTTTGTTGACCTAAAAAGTGTTATGAATGCAACTTTTTTAGTGAGTAGATAACATAATTTAGGTATATACACCTAAAAAGTGTAACCTAGGTCTCAGTAATCTGGGTTGTCGTTTATCTCAATGAGAGTATTAATTTTTTCTAAAACGGAGTCCACTTCCACTTCTTCTTGCTGTGGCTCTATGATTGCTTGGCGTTTTGCTAAGCTTTGATCCACTTTATCTGCATACTCATCTTTTCCTAAGTATCGGTATGCCATTGACAGTTTGATTAGTTCTTCATCTGATAGGCGTTCTTTATGCTGTAAGCGCTTTAGTTCAAGCACTTGAATCGTGTTTTTAGCATCATGTAGATTGAGCTCTTCAACGTTACCTTGTTTAAGCCAACGGAATAAGAACTTTATCTCTACGATACGATTCCCCTTCTTGATAAGTTCAAAGCCTTTATCGCCATTGCTACTTTCTAAAAATAAAAGCTCTTTTCTAATTGTTGGGTGTTTAGAAAGTTCTTCAATACTGTTACGAATACAACGTTTCATGAACACACTGTTGTTTTTAAATGAGCTTTTATCTTTTTTAAGTTTTCCTGCTTCATCAAGTAAGCCAAAAACACCTTTCAAATCATTCAGTTTTTGAGGGTGCATTTCAAAACCCTGGTCTTTAAAGCGGCTTAATAATTCATAAAGTCGCTTTGAGTATTCTTTATTAAGATCAAGAAAGTTATGTGTATTGATAAGCGCAAACCCTTGATTGTACTCAATGTACTCGGCTTTAAGCATATCGTTCGGCACCATTGTTAACACGCCGTTTTTGTATTTTATATTTTTGAACAAAGGGCGGTAATCAAATTCTACCTCTCCCCTACTCGTCTCTATTTTTATCCCAACTTTATGGCTGGCAAGTCGATTGGCCACTGGGCTTAAGTTACTGCCAATATGTTTGGAGTTAATACCTAGCCATTCAGAAAGTTGATGTGATGTGAATTCATAATGGGGGGTGTTTTGATCCCAGTCGGTTACTTTCATATTGGCAATCATAAGAGCAAAAAGGTCAGCTTCTCGCGCAGACAAGTCTTGTCTACTAAATACAAGTTGATGTCCTTTCTTTATGTGTTTTGGGAGCTTGTCGCTGACGACTGGGTAATATAAAGACTGATCTTCCATTCTAATAATCCAAATGACAGAATTTAGGTGATAATAACAGAATTTAGGTAGTGACACCTAGATTTTGTTATCTAGTTGGTATCTCTATCACCTGGATTATTCAGGCTGAATATTGACAAAAATATTCGATGTAAACAGGAGTTAACCTTTAAAGTGGTGTGTGTTTGGTTAGCTACTGTTTTAAAGGAAGAAGGAGACTCATTGGAATCTATCGTCCCTACCCTACTCCTTAAGTAAATTTGTATACTATTTTTAATTCGATGATTATTTGTGAACCCGGTAGTAGTAACGTTGAATAGCTTTGAAGCAACTGCCTGAGAGGTATAAAGAATCATAGTGAACCAAATTAGGTTTTGACAGAATTGAGTCAGTAGCTTTATTAATTGATAAATAATTAAAGGTATTGATAAGTTGCTTAGTGAAGCGTCCAATCTTGTTATCACTATCGTTCAATATTCGAGACAGCAACGTCCAAATATAAAGGACTAACAAGCGGCAAATTCAGCCTGAGGTATTACAACACTCATGCGTGCGAAATCATGGGGAATGATAATGCTATAAAAAAGTCATAGACTAGGTATGCCTGTCAGATGATAACGGATAGTCATATAACGGCGTCGTTGATCCTCAAACTGATCTGACTATTGAGCTAGTAAACCAACTATAAGTAACTTATATTGCACTTATAGTTAATTTTTTAGATAGTCATCATAAAAGTGAATTATAGTGAACTTATAATAAAAGAGGAACCTAACAGTTATAAAAGTACATTAAAAGGCACTTATGAAAAAAGGTAAGATGGTAAAGGCACAACCTATGCCTGATTTGAATACCGAGTTCAGTATGGAAGCGCTGGGGAGCGCCATTCGCTCAAAGCGCACCGATAAAGGTTGGCGTATTGATGATCTCGCTTTAAAAGCCAATTTATCTCGTAGAACTGTCATGAAGGTAGAAAAAGGCGATACCAGTGTCACCTTTGCCAATATACTCGTCCTCATGGATATCTTAGGGCTGTCGTTACGCCTTGTCGACTTGAACCTATTTATTCGTCCACAGAGCCAAATAATCTCCCAAGATGAAAACAGTGTGCGAAGCAATGAGGACGGTTGGTATGAGTAAGTTACAACAGTTAGACGTGTTTATCGGTACGAATACCAAGATTGGTCGTTTGATTCTTCCTGTCGGAACAGAAGCAGAGTTCTCATCCATCTATGAAAATGAATGGAAACACATTGGTTTCCCGATTTCTCCACATATCCCTTTCGATGATCAGGCTTCACCACGTAGTATCGAAAACTATCTCAGAAATCTCCTTCCTGAAGGTGAAGCTTTTGAGGAGATGATACAAAACACTACTATCTCCAAAAGCAATACGTTCGGACTGATTCGTAAGCTTGGTGCGGAAACATCAGGCGTATTATCTTTTCGAGCTCCAGGCTCAGAGCCTCAGAATACCAGCTTTAGACCTGTACCTGATGATGAGCTAATAGAACAACTAGAGCGAAATCTAGCGCAACTAGTATATTGGGACGGCAAGGTTCGCCTTTCGGTTGCTGGAGTTCAAAACAAGTTAAACCTACTTTAGCGCGGTAATGAGTGGGGGTTTGGTGAAGGCAAATTAACTTCAGACTACATTCTGAAGTTTGAAAGCGGTAAAGCACCGTGCATTGCTGTTAATGAGTTCTTCTGTATGACATTAGCCAAGCTAGCAGGTTTGGATGCCGCTAATGTTGAGTTAACTCGTATAGGGATGACTAGGACACTGATAATAGAGAGGTTCGATCGTTCCTATATCGAAGATCGTGATGTCGTTCAACGAAAACATGTGATTGATGGTTGTCAGGCGACTGACTTACCTCCTGGTTACAAATACGAGCGTCAGAATGGGGATGAAGGCGATGGCGTATATATGCGTGATGGCGTTTCTTTCCCACGTCTACTTAACGTCAAAACCATAGACACGGTAATCACTAACCTAAAGCTTACCCAATGGATGCTCTTTAATCTAGCAACGCTAAACTACGATGCTCATGGTAAAAATATTAGCTTTTTCGTGATCCCTAAAGGTCTTGAACTGGCCCCTTTTTATGATTTAGTAAACATAGAAGCTATCGCTCAAGAGGGAGCAAAGCACAACTCACGAAGCGGTAAATTGTCTAGTCATGATGGGCGTGCCGCCAGTATTCCTCAATATTTTGCCATGTCGATTGGTGATTGGGATAGTGAAGACTTTCAAAATCCGCCGAAAGGTAACTTTCAATCCCCTATAACCAGCTATGATTTAGCTGAGTTCGGCGCTCTGCTGGGCTACTCAGGCACAAAAATGGCTTCCATAATGGTAGAAACCGTTAGTGCTATAAAGAATGCCCTGAAAGAAACAATTGGACTTACCGAAGCTCAAGGAATTGATGATAGAGAGCGTGAACACATAGAACTATGTGTATCACTCATCCAAACAGAATGTGAATACTTGCTAGCGCAAGCCGGCAGTGTGCCAGAAATGAGCGAACTTCTTTAATGGTAACTTCAACGAAACCTAGATTATTTGTCATTATTCAGGCTGAATATTGACAAGGAAAGTGACATGAAGATGCATCATTTTGTTATTGTTCATGACACAACTAATGCTTTAATTTGGCTATGATAGTTATGTATTGTTGTGAAAATCTGGATATTAGGCTGAAATAGTGGATGGTAGGGGAGCAATTCGATTCATTCACATAAATTAGTTTATTCTTGAGCGGGTACAAAAAATAGATTCCCAAAATGAAAAAGACATGACAAATGATTGAGCTGTTGAGAAGAGCAACTTACAACAGACACATGAGTTTGTTGATACCCCAAATTGACGGTTTGATTTTTCTTAATGGTATTAAAGTAGAATTTTTCTTCGTCGATTAACATAGTTGGAACAGGTTGGTTTTCCTATTTCACCACATATTCCTTCCTCAATACTCATGGTTTTCCACGTAGCACCGAGAACAAGCTCAGCTTCTACTTGAAGTAGGGGGCTAGACACATAAAGCTATGTTTATCTCTCATTCTAAAAGAGAGTGAATATTTATCATTATTCAGGCTGAATATTGACAAGAGTTAAACGTAAAGTATCAAAAAATCGATACTTAAATAAGAAAGCGTATCAGTATAGTGATACGATGTTACTGTGTTCCTCTAGATTAGATATTAATTATGGCTAAACATCTACATTCTCAGTATTTCGTAAAATCCATTGCAATTAAGCAGTTAAAGGAAAAAGTGAATAGTTTAATTGGCTTAAGGTTGCCGACAATGCCCAAACAAGGTTGGGTTCGCACTATTCGTGAAGCACTAGATATGTCAGGAGCTCAACTAGGGGCTAGGTTAGGTATATCTCGTAATAAAATTTCGATTCTTGAACGAAAAGAAGCAGACGGCAGCATAACAATAAATCAATTAAAGCAGTTAGCATCAGGCGTAGATTCTGAGTTGCTCTATGCCATTGTACCGAAACAAACAGTGGAACAAACCATAGAAGAACGAGCTTATGATTTGGCGAAAAATTTAGTTGATATTACTAATCAACATATGTTTTTGGAAATGCAGCAACTAAGTCCTGAAAAACAAAATGAAATGATTAGGTTATTGGCTGATGAAATAAAACAATCAGGTGGTCGGGCGCTGTGGAAGTCTTAATAAAAGTAATGATTATTAGTATAGAGAGAGCATTGAAATAAAACTGAGGCTTTTTTAATGAAGTCTCAGTTTATTATCTAAACTTAATTATTGTGATTACTTATTATTTTAGTTATTGCCTGATCCAACTCATCTTGAACCTTCTTCGGCAATCTTCCAAACTCATACGAGAAGTTACGGCCTTTCACGCGCTTACGTGCAAACACGCCTTTGGTCTCGAACTCTGCTAATGGGGTGACTTCAGCTTTGTCTCTTTCTTGCTTAGCTTCGGCTATTTTTAGCTCAGCTTTGATCGCTGAAAGTAGGGCGTCTTTTTGCTCTTCTACTGAATATTCAACCTGAATATTGACAAGTTTTTTCTCAATGGTTTTGATAAATGATGTTAAAGAAGCCTTATCGCTAAAGGTTTTCATGACTTTATCAAGAAGCGAATAATCCTGGTGAGATAGGGCATTGGTGACAGGGAATAATGCCACTAACTTTGAATCAATATTTGCTGCTTTAATGGCCTTACTGACGCCAGCTTGGCTTAATCCTAGTTCTTGGGCAAGTTCGGCTTGAGTAATATCAGCTTTCGCTTTTTTTAGCGCAAGGCACTGCATACCAATTTCACGCAAGTTGTGCTCTTTGGCCGTTTGTAGCTGTTTGGCCAACGCTTTGGCGTCACTGGTTGATAGGGCATCTTTGGTTACTAAGATTATAAATTGGTCTAGCTTGCCTTCTTCCAGTAGGAAACGTGCGCGACGACGAGAGCCATCTAGCACATCGATTTTTCCATCAACTTCATAACCTACGGCAGGGTAGAACTGTTGGAATTGAATCGAATCGAGATCTTGTAATGATTCTTTGGTGAGTAATGACTGATCACGGCCATTTACATCAAAGGTGACAAAGGTATTGTTCTTTACTTGCTCATAACTCAGTGTGAGTTCATGGAAGGTTGCTTTCTGGCCTGATGCTAATTCCCAGTCAACACTTTTGCCAACCGCTTCAATACCAAACTGCTTAGCGAGAAATGCTTCTACCGATTGACCACTTTTTTCAATCTCAGTAGAAAGCTGGCGAGATAGTGAGTCTATATTCACTTGAGTGGCACCTTGCTGTGCTTCTTGAGAGCCGACTGTGTTTCCTAGTGGGCTGATCGCTCCGCGTTTCTTCGCCATTATGCTTGCTCCTGTTCACGCCATACGCTGAGAATGTCACGCTGAATTTGACTTGTGACCTCGTAACTATTTTGTTGTGCTGTTTGAAAAGTAGATTTACTTTTCGGGTACTCACTTTTTGACATATCAAACACGGTTGAGAGTAGTGAGGATGATTGTCTGATCGCTTCACTGTTTTTGAACTCTTTTGAGTACAAATAGGGTGCAAAGTGATCATAAAGGCTGTTCATCAGCTCGGTCGTGGTTGAGCTGTCTTTATGATTGGTTAGCAATATTTTCATAAAATCATAACCGGCATGGTCGGCATTTTTCAGTAATGCCCAGACCTGTGGAATGTAGCTAAAGTATGAACAGGTTGCATCGATGTCATTTTCTGTAATGGAGAGCGGAAAGACAACACTGGTAGCGGCATAGTAGGCATTGTAAGTAGCATAGCCAAGTGATGGTGGCGTATCGATGATGATGATATCGAACTCATCTTTAACCGTATCAATGATCGTGCTTAAAATAGAGTAAGGGGAGGGTAGTTGTTGACTGAATACTTGTTCATGGAACCAGCCTTCGATAGCTCTATCCGTTTGAGATGCCGGCAAAATTCGTAGGTTCGGTATAGTGGTAGGTAGAAAAGCCTCCGATACAGCCTGTTCGTAGGTTTCACCTTCATCTAAATCAAAGTTACGCATCATTAAATCACCAACGGATAAACAGCCTTCCTGGGCCGCTTCTGGTGCGTAATACATCGATAGGGTGGCTTGTCCATCCATATCAATTAAACCTACACGGTACTCTTGATGAAATTCAGTCGCTAAACCTGATGCAATAGTTGCGGCCGATACGGTTTTACCCACACCACCTTTTTGGTTCTGAATAACAATCACTTGTGCTGTTTGCTTACTACTACGTTCGAATTTAATTTCTTTACGTAAAGATTCAGGAAGTAGGGCACGAACTTGATACATTTCTTCAATATCAATTGACCATTGAGAATCTTCATGACGTCTAGGGTCAATTTCTGCACTGGCGACATACTTATCGAGTGTTTTAGCATCGATACCTAAATAGGTTGATGCTTCGGCTCGTGTGAAGTTACGCAATTCTTTGCGATGGTTTGCCAACAAGCGCAAGTTACGACGCTTTATGTATTGGTCCGCGCCTTCTTTAAGTTGCTGAAAATCTTGTGTGGTGTTGGTGTGATTGGTATCCAT
>NZ_AP018683.1 GCF_002218025.2 Vibrio casei
GGAAACGGCCTTATTGCATGCCTCTGATCATGTGTGTGCCTTTTGGGCGGTGCTTTTTTTTCTCTTCATGCATTTGGTTTGCGTTGCTATACGATCGCCAGTGACGAAGTCACGCATCGTATGCCCAAATCGCCGATGAAGAGTGTGCAGGGAATGAAAACGTCGCAAAACGTCAGGTGAAGGCAACATGTAATATGATGTTTTAAAAGCTTATTTTGCGAATTCATTCCAGTCGTCTAATTTCCTATCGGAAATTAGACGACTGTTCTGCACGACTGGTGCAAGCGTTGTATCGGGTAATAGGCCGCACTGAGCCAGTGAGCACAGTGCGGCTTGATAGCCTGAATTAACCAGGCGCTGTATTTATTAAGGATAGTTTTATGGCTTGATGTGTTTGAGCTCAAAACTATAGGTGATTTGAGAGCGTGTGAGATTAAAACAGGGCACTGTCGCGTGCTTCACTGCTTGATTATCTTACATCTCTATATTTATATCCTGATTCCGCAATGGGATGGTGCCGGTTAGTGTCCCTTTACTACGCGAGGTAGCGCCACTTTCAAGAGGTGTGGACTCAACGTCAACGACGTGTTGTTTTCAATATATAAAATGATTCATAAGTAATCAAATAATTAATAACGTAACTGCCGATATTAACGTTATAAAAAAGCCTTTAGAGGCGTTTTTCACTCCCAAATGAACTCGGAATAGATTACGGATAAAACCCACCTGAAACTGTCATAAACTTACAGGGGGTTTGAGTGGTAGATGGGTGTGGGTTGTATGGATAAAAGATGTCTAAGCGCGTTTTAGACGCTCTAGTGAGTGTTTTTGATAGCTAGTTGGCCTATTGAACATAATGCTCATATAGCGAACCTAAAAAATATGCGAGAAAATCTATTTTATTTGCTATGATATACATGTATATCACTTATGGAGTGTACCTATGTTAGCTATTCGACTACCTGAAGATATTGAAAATAGATTATCTCATTTAGCCCAAGAGACAGGCAGAACGAAAACTTACTATGCGAGAGAGGCAATACTTAAGCATCTTTCTAATCTTGAAGATTACTACCTGGCGGAAAATGTTTCTCAAAAAGTGAAAAATGGAGAAATGGAAACTTATTCAGCTGATGAAGTAAGGAAAGAACTTGGCTTGGACGATTGAGTATTCTTTAAAAGCAGTAAAAGAATTAAAGAAGCTCGATAAGAAAGCAGCATCTACGATTATTGATTATTTGGATGGTATTGCACAATTAGATGACCCTCGTTCAAAAGGTAAATCTTTGAGAGGAGATAAGCGTCAATTTTGGCGGTATCGAGTGGGTAACTATAGAGTATTATGCAGTATTGAAGATGATGAACTTATTATTCTTGCTACACACCTAGGGCATAGGAAAAATGTGTATTTATAAAAACCTGCTATTGCAGGTTTTTTTATGGCGGTATTATGTTGATTCTACATAACGTCCATAAACTGCATTAATGAAAGTTTACTATAGTAACCTTTCATTGTTCTTTACCAAAAATCTGGTTGAGACATATTGGTAGGAAATACTCGCAATATTTCAATGCAATTATCTTTTACTCGATAAGGTATTAAGTAAGGGAACCGCTGTAAGATAAGTTCTCGAGTGCCAAATACTCTTCCTGTTCTTCCCATTGCAGGATTTTCTTTGAGCAGTTCCATTAGATCGTAAACTTCCTTAACAAAGTCTCTTGCTGCTTGAGGATTATGTTCATTTAAGTAATCCGCGGAATGTTCTAGGTTTAGTAATGCATTTTTGAGCCATTTAACCTGCATTCACGCCCCACTTAGAGAAAGTTTTTTTCACTTCACTATCAGTAGAAAACTGTCCAGAGTCTGCTTCATTAATAGCTTTTTTGATTTCATTGACCTGCCAAAGTTCGCGATCTAAGTAACTTTGAATGGCTTGGTTTGTTAGCCATGACTTTGTTCTACCTGTTGATTCAGCAAGTATGACTAATTTTTTTTCTACTTCTTCAGGGATTCTAACGGACATAGACGGCATACTTTTTACCTCTTTGTATTACGGTGTAATTATTGTAATACAGTGAAAGGGGATTTACTATAACGGCCATAGTGCGAACCCAGATTTAGACACAAAAAAGCCTCCCCAAAGGGAGGCTTTTTTGTTTTGGGGTTCTAGGGATTTTCCCCTCTAAAGTAACATAAATCGCCACAACCCCATGGTGGTGCGGTCCGGCAAGGCGCTATCCAGGGATAACCGGGCAAACAGACGCATGGAGGCGATTTCGTACAGAGCATCTTCCATCGCGCCATCGCTCAGGTTGTACCAATGCTGCATGCAGTGAATGCGTAGCATGGTTTCCAGCGGATAAGGTCGCCGGCTATTACCAGCCTTGGGGTAAAACGGCTCGATGACTTCCACCATGTTTTGCCATGGCAGAATCTGCTCCATGCGGGACAAGAAAATCTCTTTTCTGGTCTGACGGCGCTTACTGCTGAATTCACTGTCGGCGAAGGTAAGTTGATGACTCATGATGAACCCTGTTCCATGGCTCCAGATGACAAACATGATCTCATATCAGGGACTTGTTCGCACCTTCCCTAGGTCAAGCTTCATCAGGTAAAATAATCGAAAAAAAACAAGCGCTTTTCCGCCATCCACAGCAACACATGCGCAACGACTTTTTCAATCATATCGATGACAACGCTCTCGGTGATTCCCATCTGCTCCATTTCTTCTCGACTGAGATGATTTTCTTTAACTGAAGTCCTGACGTTAAAAATACCCACTATACTTGGGGGGCTGGTTTGTTTGTTCCTTTTTGGCGATTGACCACATCGCACAATCCGGGCTGAGTACCTTCAAAGTTATCTACTTTCCGCGCAGTTATTTATCAAATATTGCTGTCAGAGAATGAACACATTTTCAGCAGAAATACTTCATCAGAAAAATCACCAGCGTTTAAAAAACAGGTTATTCCCTTTCTGCATGACCGGGATTCTAAAATTTCATTTCCCCCCTCATTTCATTGGATCTATACTCTTTCTACCTACAGAACATAAATTTAGTTAAGATCTATAAGGAAAGAAAAATGATCGTTTCAGCTCCCGCCGATTATCGTGAGGCCGCCCGTCATCGCCTTCCTCGATTTCTGTTTGATTATATTGATGGCGGCGCAGTAGCAGAAAATACCATGCACGCGAACTCAACTGAACTCGCCTCAATTGCGCTGCGTCAGCGGGTGCTTTGTGGTGTTGGCGACCCGACGCTGACGACTAATATCCTTGGAACGTCATGGGCAATGCCGGTCGCGCTGGGTCCTGTAGGAGCCACTGGCATGTACGCACGGCGCGGCGAAGTCAAAGCGGCGCGAGCCGCAACCGACGCCGGCATCCCTTATACCCTTTCCACGGTATCGGTATGCCCGATAGAAGAAGTTGCGCAGCATGCCTCCGGAGAGCTCTGGTCACAGCTGTACGTGCTTAAAGATCGCGGTTACATGCGCAATGCTCTCGAACGCTCGTGGGCCGCAGGGATGAAAACGCTGGTTTTCACCGTCGATATGCCCATCCCCGGCTCGCGCTATCGCGATAATCGCTCGGGTATGTCCGGACCGTGCGCCACTCTGAGACAATATCTGCAGGCCTGTACCCACCCCCGTTGGGCCATAGACGTTGGGCTGGCTGGCAGACCCCTGTCGTTTGGCAACATTGAAACCTACACCGGACACAAGATGACGATGGACGACTATATGGGGTTTATAAGCAATAACTTCGACCCCTCCATTGCATGGCACGATTTGGAGTGGATACGCGACAGCTGGAAAGGGAAGCTGATTATCAAGGGTATCCTTGACCCTGAAGATGCAAAGAATGCCGTCCGTCTGGGCGCTGATGGCATTGTGGTTTCTAATCACGGGGGCAGGCAGCTTGATGGCGCAATTCCAACGGCCAGGGCGCTACCTCGGGTGGTAGATGCCATCGGCGATGATCTCACGGTTCTGGTCGATTCAGGAGTGCGTTCCGGGGTGGACGTTATCCGGATGCTTGCCCTTGGCGCAAAAGGGGTACTGCTGGGACGTTCATATATTTATGCGCTGGCGACGGCAGGAGAAGCTGGTGTCGCACACCTGCTGCGCCTGTATGCTGAAGATATGAAGGTAACGATGACTCTGACGGGCGCAGCATCACCGGCGGATATTCACGCTGACTGCCTCGACCGTTTAGAGAAAGATATGGCGCAGCTAGCCAGGACGCATTCTGGACAATAGAACCATGAGACCAGACCCACGCTATGCTTACACGGGTCTGGTCGCCCACTAAAAAGTTTACTGGAGTTCAGCGAGAATTTTTATCGGGAAAAACGCAGCCGATGAAAGAGTGCACTGAGCTATCCAATACCACCATGACAGGCGTCACCGTCACTCCCAGTCGCTAGTGTAGAGCGGATTTTTTAATCACCAGATTTTTACATTTTTCTGAGCTATCTTTGCCTGCCAAAAAACCAGCCATTGCGTTCTGCAGGCTTTTCTGACGATCGTTGGCGCACCACACCCGCTCCGAATCCTTGATGGATGGCGGCCCCACCGTCAGAAATGACATTGTCAGGCCGGCACCAGTATATGTTTGACGTTTTTAACGGTATAGCTGCAATAAACACATTGGTTATAGGTAAATACTAATAGCTTATGTTTTCCACACTGGTCTGAAAAGTGACAGGTCCCAGCTCAGGAATGAACGAGAGATAAGCACGAAAAAATAGATGCGCGGAATAGTGCTCCACTTTTGTTCAGTCCTTGTGGAACAGGAGGGGGCACTGGCATGTGGATTTACATCAGTCTTGTCATGCTTCGTTCTGACGAGCCTGGCAAATGCCCATAAACGGCAAGTGTAGCGGTATTAGACGACGCTATTAGCTTTGATGCATGCAGGGCATAAAGGCTATGCTCGGTAGAATGTGAAACTAGGGTCCTATTGGAAAAGGTAAATATCCAGCAGTTAACCCTGTTTCTTTCTCTGGATCAGCTTTAAACCAAAAACGGGTTTTGACATTTTAACATCGCGGTGTATTGAGTGACTAAGAGCAGGTCAGGCCGATTTTATGTCCGCCCCATAATGATGCTATCCACAGAAATCACCCATTCTTTTTACTCTCATTGAAACAATTTAGTATTTCATCGTTAAATTTCATGAATAAAGCTGAAGTTTCTGATTACAATACTTTATAAATGCATCATGACGTTAATTCCCTCTTTCTTCTGAGAAATAATAAGATAAATGTAAAACTTGACATAAACAATCTACGGAAGTTGACCGAGCAGATGATCTTGACCCTCCATCTCCGAACAGCTTTTGTATCTTAAGTTAACAATGTCCGCTGCCGCCGGTATTCCCTCGGGGAGTGATATCCCAGCGCGCTGTGCGGGTGGTTTTCATTGTAATGCGTGAACGCTACTGCAAGGTTTCGCAGTGCTGTTCTCACATCCGGTTTTGGCATGAACGCGATATAGTCTTCTTTCATCGTTTTCACGAACCGTTCGGCCATGCCATTGCTCTGCGGGCTGCTCACCGCTGTTGTACATGGCTCCAGATTCAGCTCTTCGGCGAACCTCCGCGTTTCATACGCGGTATATGCTGAACCGTTGTCCGTCAGCCACTGCACTGGTGTTTCCGGCAGCCTGTCGCCAAAGCGCTTTTCCACCGACCTCAGCATCACATCCTGCACGGTCGAACTGTCATAGCCTCCCGTGCTTGCTGCCCAGTCTATGGCCTCACGGTCGCAGCAGTCCAGCGCGAACGTGACCCGCAGTTTTTCGCCGTTGTCGCAGCCGAACTCGAAGCCATCTGAACACCAGCGCATATCGCTTTCTGCCACCGCTATCTTGCCCTTATGTTCACGCTTCGGTCGCTCTGGTTTGTCATGCAACAACAACAGGTTATGCTCGCTCATTATCCTGTAAAGCCGTTTGGCATTCACAGGTGGTTGTCCCTCTGTGCGACGTTGCTTGCGCAGGATGCCCCACACGCGTCGATAACCATAACTCGGCATATCGCTGATAATGTTGAGGATAGCCGACAGTATTTCTGCGTCTGCTTCTTCATTACGCCGGTTACAGCGCCTGTCCTGCCAGTCGGCAGAACGGTTAATCCGCAGTGACAGTTGCGCACGCGACACGCCCATGGTCCGGCTGACCATGGCTATTCCCCGTCCTTTGGCAACAAGGGCGTCTGGAGATTCAGGGGGCCAGTCTAGAACATTGCAGACTGTGTGACACGAAGTTATGACGTTGAAGGTATGCATTTTGGGACTATTGGCGCTGGCCGTATTGGACTTGCTGTATGGGGTTCTAGGGATTTTCCCCTCTAAAGTAACATAAATCGCCATACTCACCATATTTAAAGGCATACAAAGGTGGGTTACTTCTCCAAAGTATGGCAAATTATGAGGTTAACAACCCCTTAAACTTAATTTAATTCCTATGGCTATAAAAAACGAACTATCAATTCTTACCAAAGCTGAGCAGCTTGATCTATATTCTCCGCCGCTATTATCACTTGAACAACAACGATTGTATTTTACGCCAAACGAGATCGAGTTAACAGAGTTGAAAAGTATTCGCCTAAGGAACCACCGATGCTATTTCATTGCGTTATTAGGGTATTTTAAGTCTAAGCCTGTGATTCTTTCACCTAGCTTTAACCTCATCTTTGACGATATGCAGTTTATTTCAACGCAAGTTCAAGGAGGCAAAGGGATCAGGCCTTTCAGCATTAATAAGATGCAGCGTGACCGTATATATCAAAGAATACTGAGGTTATTAAACTATCAGAAATGGGACGAAAGTCTGCACTTTGCGCCGCTGTACGAACATCTTGTTATGGTCGGCAAAGCTTGGCTTGAGCCTCGTTATCTATTCGATGCAGCCGCTGAATATCTAGCAACGCATAGAATTGCCATCCCTAAATATACTGTCTTACAAAAGCTTATCAGTCGTGTTATCCAACAGGTCAAGAAGGCGTTAAATAATAAGCTTCGTATTCATGTTTCATCTGAACTACACGGATTTCTAAATACTATTATCGATGACAAAGATGGGCTCTCCTTAAGCCAGCTTCGAGCCGGTGCAAAAAGCGTTATGGTGACAGAGCTAAAAAAAGAACTGACGGTGTATCATCAGTTACAGCCTTATACAAGACAGATTGATAATGCTGTTAAGGGCTTAGCCTTATCGTCTAAAAACCAACAACACTTCGGTGAAATGGTGGATTATTATGGCAGTAAACTAAAACGCTTTAAGCGTCCACAGCAACACCTATGGTTGCTGTGTTTTCTGACTCAACGCATACGGCAAAGCCTAGAGCGATTGGCTGATGGGTTTATTCATCATATCCGTAAACAACAAGAAGCTGCGCATGCGTTTGCCCAACAGGCAGTGTTTGACTCATGGAGGTCAGCTGCAGACAATGTCACCAAAGCCGCAGAATTACTGCATCTGTTTGTTGATGACAGTATCGACGATAATCAACCATTTGCAACGGTTAGGCAACAAGCATTAAGTGTAATGAATAACCAAGATATAGAAACGCTATGCCTGTACTTAAAAAAGCAAAAACGCACGGTAGAAGAATATCAATGGCAATATTATGATGATCAAAACGGGTTAATTGAGCAGTTATTAAGGCCCGTGTTTCTATGTCTTGAATGCCAAGCAGGTAAAGGCTCAGAAGCATTAGTGACCCAGCTCAAAACCACAAAAACAGAACTATTAGCAGGTAATACATTGCAAACAATGGATAGTACACTTATCCAACAAAAACATCGTCCATGGTTAATTAACAAGGATGTTGTTCATCCACAGCGATACGAATGGTTGCTTTACCGTCAACTGGCTTCTCGGCTTAATGGTCGAATTTACTTATCAAACGTCACTAAATATCGTGCGCTAGAAGACGACTTAATTGCATCGTCAATACAGCCTGATCTATTGGCATCATCAACATTGGAAAAGCTAAAGCAGCCGATTCAGAAGCTACTGCAAGTAAAACAAATACGCTTAACAACATCCCTAGAAGATGTTGCTCGTCACATTGATAATGGTGATAACCGCAATGTGATCATGAAGAGCCGAAGTGGCACACGATGGCGACTGCCAGTTAAAGGCTCCCAATCACTTGTCAACAACCCTTTCTTTAAACAAATGATCCCCGTCAGTATTGCTGATGTGTTGCGTTATGTTGAACAAGAAACCAACTTTATGCAATGCTTCGCACACGTGCTGCCAATACAAAAACAAGTAGACGCCAATCAGGATGATTTATTGGCTATTCTAATTGCGAATGCGACACATCGCGGCGTATATGGGATGGCACAAATATCTGATCGCAGTTATGAGCATCTAAGCACTATACAAGCTAATTATATTAGGCCTGAAACCTTGCAAGAGGCTAGTGATATCATCAATAACGCAGTAGCGGCACTCCCTATTTTCCGCCACTATCACATCCAAGAAGACGTCCTGCACGCCAGTACCGATGGGCAAAAATTTGAAACTCACCTTGAGACTTTTAAAACTCGCTACTCCTCGAAATACTTCGGCACCAACAAAGGTATTACGGCCATGACGTTAGTTGCCAATCATAGTGCGTTAAATGCCCGTATCATAGGATCTAATGAGCATGAGTCCCATTATATTTACGACTTACTACAATTGATCCGCTCCAGCTGTTTTGGACACTGAGTTAAGTGAGTACAATCACTAACGAGGTGAACAATGACAACTAAGAAAACTAGAATTAAACATTCCCCTGAATTTAAAGCAGAAGCCCTAAAACTAGCAGAGAGAGTGGGAGTAGCTGCGGCTGCAAGGCAGCTTTCTTTACATGAATCTCAAATCTACGGGTGGCGGAAGAACTCGAAGAAAGACACCAATACTAGTCAGCGAGAACAAGAGCTAGCCGCAGAGGTTGCCAAGCTCAAAAGGCAGTTGGCTGAGCAAGCAGAAGAGCTAGAAATTGTAAAAAAGGCCGCCACCTACTTCGCGAAAAATCTAAAGTAAATTGCTACGAATTTATGCTCGAACACCTGATGTACTTCAATATTGTACGTATGGCTAAGGTATTCGGGGTATCCCGAAGTGGGTTTTATTACTGGGTTAAACATCGCCATAAGGCTAGCCAACGCGAGGCAGTTCGCCAAGAGCTTGATACAAAGGTCAAAGAAGCTTTTGATAACAGCAAAGGCCGAGATGGCTCAAGGCGAATCCAAAAAGAACTGTCTGAGAGCGGTGATAACCACAATGTGAAAACCATTGCGGCCAGTATGAAGCGTCAAGATTTAACGCCGAAAGCGGCACGTAAATTTAAGTGCACGACAGACAGCAAGCATCAAATGCCAGTTGCTCCAAACTTGCTGGCTCAGAACTTTAACGCAGCGGCTCCGAATGAAAAATGGGCGGGAGACATCACCTATGTTGCGACAAGCGAAGGCTGGTTGTACTTGGCAGTAATTATTGACCTTTACTCAAGACAAGTAATCGGATGGTCTATGGATACCAGAATGACGGCTACGCTGGTCTGTGATGCTCTATCAATGGCTTTGTTCCGTCGCGAATTTCCTGAGCAGGTTATCGTTCATAGTGATCGAGGTAGTCAGTACTGCTCAAAAGATTATCGAGACCTCATAACTGTTTATAATCTAAAGCAAAGTATGAGTAGGAAAGGAAACTGCTGGGACAATGCTTGTGTTGAGAGCTTCTTCCATTCGATGAAAGTTGAAGCGATCCAATATGAGCCGATTATGACGAGAGACCAGATGCGTCAAACGATCTTCGAGTACATAGAGGTTGATTATAATCGGACAAGAAGGCACAGTGCTCTTGGGTATCTAAGCCCTGTTAACTTTGAACAGCAAAATGTCGCTTAATGAAGTGTCCAGTCTGGCTGGAGCAGATCAAATCTAATACTAGTGATCTTAAGCCAGATGTCCTCTCAACCGACACCCATGGTGTTAATCATGTTAATTATGCCTTATTGGATTTATGCGGTTATAGTTTTGCGCCTAGGTATGCTCAGTTCACCAGTGTGATCAATGACCTATTTAACGTAACTGAAAGCGACGACGGAAACACGCATCTGGCGCTGAAAAAGCCGATAAAAATGAATGTGATTGAAGAAGGCTGGCAGGATATTCAGCGTATTGTGTTATCCCTTCAAGAAAAACGCACAACACAGGCATTGCTAGTACGCAAATTATCTGGTTATCCATCTAGACACCCTATATTACAAGCATTAACGGAATATAATAGGCTCATCAAAGCCCAATATTTACTTGATTATATTGATGATGCAAGTCTGCGCCAATATGTTCAACGAGCACTGAACCGAGGCGAAGCCTGGCATTTCCTCAGGCGAGCTATTGCATCGGTCAATCGTGACCAGTTCCGTGGAAAAAACGAATCAGAAATAGTCGTCTGGAACGAGTGTGCCCGTTTGACGGCAAATGCTATTATCTACTTTAACTCGATGATCCTAAGTCATCTATTACTGCACTTTGAAGAAGTTGGTGACGAGGAAAAAGCAGCAATAACTCGACAAGTATCACCCGTTGCATGGCAGAACATTAATCTGAGCGGCACTTATCAGTTCGCTAGTAACCGCAAACTACCTGATTTACAGGAAATAACTAGGCCTATTGTTGAAAATGAAGTCTAAAATGAAAGGTAACCCAGCTCCACAAGCCATTAACTGCGAGGGTTGTGGCGATTTATGTTACTTTAGAGGGGAAAATCCCTAGAACCCCGTTTTGGGAAGTTATGACCGGTTAAAAGGATCATTGAGATCAATCGCTTTTGGGATTAATCTATTTCCCAGATGTGAAAAAACCAGCTTTGGCGAGCTGGCTTTTCGGAGTACTCAAACGATTTCACAACCCGTTAAGTCCTTTCATGATAGCCATCCTAAATGGCTAGGGTACTCCCTGCGAAAGAGCAGGGAGGGGAATAGCCAAAGGTGCGATAGCACCTTAATGCGGTCTATCCTGTTGTTCGATGTACTGGCGAATAACAGTTAGTGGCGCACCTCCGCATGTTCCAGCAAAGTAAGAACGACTCCAAAGAACATTCTTACCAAACGCCCCTGCCACATCATTAAACTCTCTACGAATCCTGCGTGAACTGGTTGCTTTTAACGAGTTAACCAGTTTTGCAACGCTAGGTGTTTTCGGGGATGTTGATATTAATAAGTGAACATGATCAGGCTCTCCGTTAAATTCCTTTAACTCCGCATCAAAACCCAAGCAAAGCTCTCTAAAAGTCGCCTCAAGGCTTTGTAAGTGCAAATCTCCAAATACTTTTCTCCTGTATTTTGTTACGAAAACGAGGTGTAAATGTAGTGAATAACAACTGTGCCGACCTTTATTAAATTCTTCACTCACTGATATTGCCTTTTCGTTGCAAATACTTATAATAAATACATTATCATTCTACACACTGATTGTCATGTTGATACGTAAAGCATACAAGTTTCGACTAGAGCCTACTGCTGCTCAAGCGGCTAGGCTTGCTGTGCTTTGCGGTCATGCTCGATTTGTGTGGAACCAAGGCTTGCGTTACTGCGTAGATAAGCTGGAGTCTGGCGAGAAGATCCCAAGTGCTTTTGAGCTTAATAAACTGGTGACGCAGTGGAAAAAAGAAGAAGACCTTACTTGGCTCAAAGAGGCGTACACCGATAACCTACAGCAAAAACTTAAAGATTTGCATGGTGCTTGGATGCGATGCTTCGACAAGTCACTAGCGGCTGATAAGCCTAGATTTAAGAAAAAAGGCAAAAACCAAGACTCAATTCGCTTTGTTAACTTCAACAAATACTGCGAGCTAGACGGTAAGCGAGTGAAACTACCAAGCAAGCTCGGTTGGTTGAAGTTTCGCAAGTCTCAAGAAGTGCAAGGCAACATCAAGAACTGCACCGTGAGCTTTAAATCAGGTCACTGGTATATCTCGTTCCAAGTAGAGCAAGATATTGATGAGCCTAAGCATAACACTACATCTGCCGTTGGTATTGATATGGGCGTTGCCAAGTTCATCACGCTGTCTGACGGCTCGCACCTAAAACCGCTTAACGCATTTCGCAAGCATGAAAAACGCTTGGCTATCGAGCAGCGCAAGCTATCAAGAAAAGTTAAATTTTCCGCCAACTGGATGAAGCAGAAAGCCAAAATTCAAAAGCTACACACTCTCATTGCGAATTGCCGCAAGGACTACCTACACAAAGCCTCAAATCAAATCAGCAAGAATCACGCAATGATAGCGATTGAGGACTTACGTGTATCTAATATGTCTAAATCATCGAAAGGCAATGCAGAAGAACACGGCAAGAACGTGAAAGCCAAGTCAGGGCTGAACAAATCAATACTCGATCAAGGTTGGTATGAGTTCAGAAGACAACTTGAGTATAAGCAGTTATGGAATGGCGGCTTAGTTGTTGCTGTACCAGCTCAATACACAAGCCAAACCTGCCCTTGCTGTAGTCATGTATCGAGAGAAAACCGCAAGACACAAGCTCATTTTGAGTGTGTCGAGTGTGGTTACATCAACAATGCGGATATTGTTGGTGCATTAAATATTTTAGAGCGGGGACACCGCTTGTTAGCCTGTGGAGAGTCGGCGTTAGCCACTTGATGAATCAGGAACTTGCACCTAAAGCAATTTAGCGTGCGCCCTAGTAATGGGAATCCCCCTGCGACTTAGCAGGGGGAGGATGTCAAGCAGCTCTTAATGTTGTTAAAAGCTTAAACCTACCTATGCCTTTAGCTAAAGGCATAGGTAGATCCATAGTTCTGCAATTAAGAGAGCAAGGGATTAGTAGTAAGGCTGCTAGTTGGGCAATACAAAGGTGGACGCATAGTGATGTGTATCTGAATGCGGTTATCAACGGTAAACGTAGATTGAATTTGGATGGAACAGAAGCCGAATTAATCACTGATGCAGAAAGAGAATATTCACGTTCTATCCTTGAAGCGCGTAATTTAACGTAACGGCACTTAATACGAATTTAACGTAACACCCGTAAGCTGCATTGAGGAAAGGTCGCCACTGGCGGCCTTTTTTGTGTTGTGCTAAACTGTGCGTAATTACAATTGTATATACAGGTGTGTTATGGGAACCGTAAATATTAGAATTGATGATGATTTGAAATCTAGATCTTTTGAGGCTCTTGATGCTTTAGGTGTATCTCCGTCTGAGTTACTACGTCAAACACTTGAATATGTAGCTGTAAACCAGAAGCTGCCATTTAAAACGGTTTTGATTAATCAAGAAGATGAAGATTTAATTGCTTTAGTTCAATCTCGATTAAAATCACCACAAGCAGTAAAGGTTTCTTTGGATGACTTATGATATTGAGTTTGATCGAAGAGCGTTGAAAGAATGGAAAAAACTGGATAGCGAGATACAAAAGCAGTTCAAAAATAAATTATCTAAACTCCTAGAGAACCCTAGAGTTGAAGCTAATAAGTTAAGAGAACTACCTGATTGTTATAAGATCAAATTAAGAAAATCAGGATATCGATTAGTTTACCAAGTTAAAGATGAGCGAGTGGTTGTTTTCGTAGTCGCCATTGGGAAAAGAGATAAATCAAAAGCATACAATGATGCCTCTGTCAGAGTGTAATTTATCCAAAACTGCGTAGATTAAAGGTCGCCCTAGGCGGCCTTTTTTGTGACCGTATCTCGGGGGTTTAACATAACGTCCATAAGCTGTATTGATGAAAGGTCGCCCTAGTGGCGACCTTTTCTAATCCTTTAAACGCTTAAACGCTTCATCCCAATATTTTCTTATTGAATCTTTACTCACACGTTCATTGAGTGATTTATAAAGTTCATTCTTAGGATATCTTGAATTTATTATTCTGCGTTTATCTTGAGTATCTAAAGAGCTTATACCATCTAATAGCAATTTTATCGTTTCGTCAGCCCTTTTCTTGTTGGCTGAGTTTTGTTGTTCGCTGGCTTTTCTTGGTTTTTCATTGTTCGGTTTTACAACTTTAGGTGATAAATGTGGCTTTTTTGTGCGCACTTGTGCGCACTTGTCCCTATCCAATTTTTCTCTACACGCTTGTTTAACCCACGCGGAAAAAGGTATCAGTGATCCTTTTTTTTCATCTATTTCATTTATTAATTCATGTTCGAATCTGATATTTTTTTTTGATGACAATTTGTTTTTGTTGGTGTTTTTCATTTTATATAGCCAATAAATTAATTTATTAGAGAATAACTCAATAAATTAATAAGATCACTTGTGCGCACACTTTTGGTTTTTATGGATGTACATGTGCGCACATGTGTATATGTAAGAATGTGTACCTGTGCGCACATGTACTTCTTGTTGGTACTAATCTTAACCATTTGTTTTTTTGTTAAAATCGAAATGTTTTTTTAGGTGTGGGATCGTTGAGGTTTTTTTTATTTAGATTTATGATGTATATAGATGTGAAAAAAGGCAGCCTTGCAGGGCTGCCCAATTCGAAATACTTCTGCACCGAAGTCCTTTCAGTTTAACCACTCAAACGACCTCTATCAAGTATTTCTGCACTTTGTTTGGACTCAAGATGTTTTGGACAAAGCGACGCGCATCATCCACCGACCAAGGGACAGTCCGATAGGTGGAAGGTAAAGGCACTAATCATAACTTGCGTTAAGCACGATAAAACCGCCCCTTATAGCTGCTAGAGGGGACATGCGGAAAAGGAATAGTTGATTAGTGTTGTGTGACTTGGATGGGGGGCGAAAGCCTTTACACACAGCGTAGGGCAGCCCGAAAGGGTAAGAGAAAAATCTCCACGGAAAACGACCAAAATGAATACCTTAAGAGCTGAAAAGTCGCTCTGTTTGGGTAGGGGTCGGCGTAGCCGAAAGAGCAATATCTTTTATGCTCTTCTCACGTGGTTGAGGTACTTTGATCTTTTCATTAGTGACCTCAAAATATTTTTTCAATATGTTGTATTTTTCTCTCCTGGTTTGAGGGCTTTCGTGTTCGGTTCTTCTCCAATATCCAATTATTTGTCTTTTCCCTATTGTTTTTATTTGGCTTGTTCCTTCATTTTGTAATATGTCTTGAATGATTCTTATCAGGCGTTTCATTTGTTTCTTCTTATAACCGCTTTTTTTACCTTTTCGGTAATACTCACTCATGCTTTGATAGATACTTTTTACTGTTTGTCTGTTCATTTGGTTTATCCAAGATAGTTATTGGTAATGGATATTCTGTTATGTCCGAGTTCTCTTGATATTTGTGCTCTTACGGTGTGATCTCTTTGTTTCGCATCTTCGATTGTGCAGGCTAGTTGTTTACTTAAGTATTGATGGTGGTCTTTGTGAGAGATATTCGCTTGGACTGGACACGATTGACCTAGTAATGTTTGGTAGCGTTCGTGGGCATAGCTGTGTCTGAGATCGTGAAAATTAAATGGTTTATTTTCCATCTCCTTATAACAAGTATTCTGATATTGAGCCCATGTAAGGGCTTTAGGAATTAGAGACCGGTTATTTTCTTGGACTTTACTGGCGTTTTCGAGAGCATGGATTTGAGGTTGGCCGGTAATAGGAATGACCCTTGCTCTTCCCCCTTTCGTTCCATTTTCAATGGTCACTTTTCCTGTCTCAATCGCTTCGGTTAAACTTTTTTTTGCATCGATGAGAGCGGATTCTTTAAACCTTAATCCTAATGTTCTTTGAAGATTGAGTTGCGCTGATAACCTGGCGGGGAGTTCTCTTTTTACTTCCTCTAAAGTTTCGTAAGTGACAGATTTATTCATCTCTGCAATACCTGACTTCGTGGGAAATCCTGAGTCCTTTACTGGGTTGATATGGCATTGTTTGTCCATCCGCGCGTTGCTCATCGCAACATTGATAGCGGAGAGGTAGTTTTGTGCTGTACTGGCACTGATTGAGTCATTTTCATAACGCTCTAATAATTGTTGAGCGTATGCTTTTACGTGCTCTTTTTGGACGTTCTTAAGATCTCTTACTCCTGATTCTTTTAGAAATTGAGCGAATTGATGCAATGAAGTTTTGACGGTTGCGTTTGCCGTATATCCATTCCCATTTTCTTGATAAGCATTATGTAATGCCCTTCCCATATCGCGATTTTTCAATCCAAAATTTCTTAGGTTTAAATTTCTCATAAGCCACACATTTGCTCGATTTACATCGTTTTAAGTTAAGTGATAGGCGCATTTGGTTTTTAAAATCAGCCCTGTTGCGCGTCA
>NZ_AP018684.1 GCF_002218025.2 Vibrio casei
TCGCATGTCTCAACCTGAATTTTGGTAGTAACAGTTTGATGCTAATAACAAAAAAAGCCTCCCCAATGGGTGGCTTTTTTCTAAATCGCGGTACAGATTAAGTGTAGTTACGTTAAATTCTTTGACTCAATAGCACTTACCATATGAAGGAGCTTGTTTTACCTGATAAGTCCTACCGTTCTGATCTTTGGTTCTGGTGTATGAATAAATACTAGATAAATCATCATAATAAGATGGTAACTCTAATGCGCTATAACCTCCATTTGGCCACTCAACAACAGCATAATTATTCCAAGAATTATACTCATAGCTGTTTGTTGCTTCATTCAGTGCATCACCTGAAACAACTGTACTAGGGACTTTATAAGAATCACCCCATGAGAAATCTTTTCTTTGATACTTAACACATGCATAGTCTTGTGATGCAGAGACACTGAAGCTAAATAAAAAAAGAAGAAAATAAAAAAGTTTAAACATGTAACCCTTACTAAGGTTGCAGAAAAAACCATATGATAACCCGTTAAAATTAAATTAGTAAGTAAGTTAAGCTAAAGTGTATATCGACCATATTATGTATAGTGTTTATTAAGTTAAATTACGTTAAATTCAACTCATCACATTAAGCTACATATTGCATTCTAACATTCAAAAATCGTTTTAAGCCTTTGAGCTTAAGTTGACCATGAAATATTAAATAGGCATAAATCAACGTATAAATACGGCATCTCGCCATATAGAAAGCGTTATACACTTCGCAGTGCAAAAAGGTTCACATCCAAAACGACATTCGCTAAAATGTGTGCTGCTAATTCACAATACAGTTTTCGGAGCTTAACTATGAAAAAATTCCTGTTCCTTCTTTCGTTAATTTCTCTGAATAGTCATGCAGCATTTACTTTCGATTTAACCGACCCGAATAACCTAAAATTAGCGGATGCCTTCCCTTCTTATGAACTTTTGCGAATTGTTGATTTTTCTGATACTCAAAGTGGCCGTTCTTTAGTTGCTTTTAAAGCTGATAAGAACAGTGAAAACTGGGATTCTATTTTCTCTGCAGACATCAGCAGCACTAAGGATGGGAAGCAAAAACTTTACATCTATCTTGCTAAAACTTGTAATGACAAAGATATAATAGAAGAAACTGTGGTTAAGACCAATGGACAAAATGTTCGTTATCATTCGTTTTGTAATGGTTCAAATATCTATTTGACTCCATACAGTAAAGCCGGAGATAACTTCTTGGTTGACCAGTTTAAAAAGAAAAATATTGTTAAGTTTGAGTTTTCTGATATTTCCTTGATTTTTGATGCAAAGGGCTTTACCAAAGCATGGAACAGTTATGGTGGGGATGCGCTGTAAAAACGTTCAACAAAGCATTTAAGAGTGATTTGCAACGCTTAGCGTTAGAAATCTGGTAGTTATTATTCCTATGTTCAATCGCTACCCCTACAACGAAGAACGGCTCCCAATCGGGGAAAACATCTAAGCGTGTTTTTAAGTTACTTTCCCACAATTCAGCACCATTCAAGCCGGACATTCAGTTAAGCGAAAAACCTAGGTTTCCCCGCGGGCCAGTCAGCTTCCCCAAACTCAAAACCGAAACCCTCCGAGGTGAGATAGTTGTCTTGTGTGGCACAAAGATCGGTGTTCATTATTCCTATTATGTTAAACGGGCGAGTTAGCTATCAAAAAACCCCACCTAAGCTCCTCACAGCCTCCTGACATCGTTTTTAAGCACTTACTAGTCCCTACTTGCCCAGAATTCGCGCTGTAAGTTTGTAACGCTTTTAGCGCGATTTACAGGGTAAAAATTTTCAAACCGGTTTCAAACAAAAAACACCCTCTAACGGTCATTTTTCAATTTCATCCACTTTCTGGCAAATGCTTTTGTCTTTTACAAAACCATTCGTGGACCAGGAAAGAAATGCGGAGCATTTTCCTTTCTTGGTCTACGAATTGAGACAAGCGGAGCGCGTCAGAATCTTACGAACGACACCTCGCTTGGGGGACTGCATCCCCTGACCCCTGCCAAATTCACTCAAACCCACCTTAAAAACGGGTCGGAGACGCCCCTTATTTTAAGGCGAATTTTCGCAAATTTTCGCGCAACAAGTTGCACGCTATGTGGAAATCATAGATTTCCTTACATAGCGTGCAACTATAAGGTTATTTATACATTTCACGCAACAACTTAGGCGCAACAATAATGATATTGTAATTAACAAAAGCAAACCGTATACTTTAGGTTCATGCCTACTGCGGCTTAGCAGGAACCTAGTCGATAAATCGACTTACGTGCATTCTAACTCCCGTTTGATCAGAGAATCATAAATTGAGTTATGTCTTTGGTGGTGTGCGCCATTGTTAACAAAGCACCATCTGGAAACATGTACCAGATGCACTATCTCAAAGTAAGTGACTTCAAAATTCATGCAGTTTCTATGAACTCGTCATAGACGATATTAGGGTGGAACGGTCAACCTGTCTGCGTAAAGACAAACTGGCGAACGGTTAATCCGTCCAAATCATTACGATTTGGCTTGTTCTTACAAAAGGGTATTCCATGGATAATTTTGACCCAATAGCAGCTATTGAAGCAGCCAAGTCAGAGCGGAAATTACGTAAACACCGAAAGTATCAACCTCGCCCATCAAAACTGACGCCTTACCGGTTTGAAATAAAAAAAATGTACGAATCCGGTGCCAGCCTTAGCTTGATCGAACTTCACCTTCGAACAGAGCACAATCTATCGGCTTCTCGATCTACCATTTTAAGATTTCTTCAAAAAGCAGGGATCGTAAAGAATGGCTAGAGGACATTTTGCCAAGGCAGAAAAACAAGCGGCCTCTGTTATGAAAGAAATGCAGGGACAGGGTAACGCTATTGAATCAGTCGGAACGGCTCGAAACTACGAACAAGCTCTGAAAAGTTGCGCTGAATATTTAAAAGAATATAAATTAGGATCTCTTCGAGAAATCACACCTAACATCGCCACTCAATATTTACATATTAGAGCCACGGAAGTGAGTCAAAAAACATTGAACATGGATCGCCAAGCGCTCCAATCCATGATGCAAAATGTTACCCACCAACTCTCTCCCTCTCAATCTCTTGAAATTGTAAAATCAGAAAGAGAAACCATCGAAAAATCCCGAGCCTATTCTAATGAACAAGTTCAAAGAATCATCTCTCATCAATCTGACAAACACGCCTTAACGACACAGATTTGTCATCAAGCCGGTTTACGTGCTCATGAGATGTTTACGCTTCGACCGGTAGACGAACAAAAGGCATCACCTAGAGAAGTTCACCCCCAAAAGTTCTCACACCTAGCTGAATCCAAAACCTACACAGTAAACGGGAAAGGTGGGTTAATACGAGAAGTAAAAATCCCCATTGAACTGGCTGAAAAATTAGAAGCCCGCAGGTTCCAAGAGCCTCAGAAAGTAACAGACCGAGGCGTATTTTATACCAGTCATTACGATGTGGCAGGCGGTCTTAATTTTTCATCTGCGTTTAGCAAAGCTAGTCAGCGTGGACTCGGATTTTCCCATGGAGCCCACGGCTTACGGCACAGCTATGCCCAAGATCGATTTGAAAAACTCTCTTGGAATATCAAAGAGCGAGATGATGTTCTGAAAATTGTGTCTCAGGAACTTGGTCATTTCCGTCCAGAAATCACAGAGGTCTATCTACGATGATCCGAATGTTTGCTATTACTTTTGTCATTTTCATTGGAGCCATAATCTCTGCGCCATTTATCCCCTATTTAGCCCCAGATAATTCAATCTATCTCGTTCAACAAGATCAATCAGGGCAATTACAAATTCTTGCTCAAGGACAAAAAACGTTATGGATTCAGTGGCAATCATGGCTCTACATTGGAGTATTTACGTTATGTCTATGCGCTCTAATCAGCTTCTTAAATACACTTGTTGTTAAATGGTCAGACAAAGAATTAAGTAAGAAAAGAACTGAAGCAGAAGAAGAAAAAAAACGTTATCAAGAACTCCAACAGAGCTACAAAAAGCAATGTCGAAAAGAAGCCAATGAAGCCCTTAAAGAGACAAAAAGAAATGTAGAAATGCACTACGAAGAATCAAAAAAGACTAAATTGTTAGCCAATAAAAAATTAAGTCATGCAGAGCAAATAAACAAAAGAACAAACCTTAGCTTTGACCGAGAACGAAGAGAAACAAGAAGTAAAATGGCTCAAAGAGATAGGCTTCGTGAGAAAAGGAAAAACTTAGCTCAATTATTAGAAAGTGGTGTATTTACGTATAAAGATGGAAGTGTAATCACAATCAACGAGCTAGATAAGATAGCCAAAAGGTTCATAGATGAGAAAGCTCAGAAAGAAGAATAGATCCGCAGAATGAGCCCTTTCGGCTGCGCCGACCCCTACCCATTTCGACTACTTTTTGTAGTGATTTGAGTATCATTTTGGTCGCTTTCCGTGGAGATTTTTCTCTTACCCTTTCGGGCTGCCCTGCGCTGTGTGTAAAGGCTTTCGCCCCCCATCCGAGTCACACAACACTAATCAACTATTCCTTTACCGCGAGTCCTCTCTAGCAGCTACAAGAGGCGGTTTTATCGTGCTTAATGCAAGTTATGATTAGTGCCTTTACCTTTCACCTATCGGACTATCCCTTGGTCGGTGAATGATGCGCATCGCTTTGTCCAAAACATCTTGAGTCCAAACAAAGTGCAGAAATACTTGAAAGAGGTCTTTGAAGTGTTAAACTAAAAGGACTTCGGTGCAGAAGTATTTCGAATTGGGCAGCCTTGCAGGGCTGCCTTTTTCACATCTGAAAGAAGCATAAATCTAAAATCACTTGATCTCAATGATCTATTTCTCACCAAATTCTATTAATTCCATCCAAAACAACCCTTAAAAACGCTAGTTTCATGATTTTATACGTATAATTTACGTAAAGTATACGTATAATATACGTAAATTATACGTATACTTTCATTTTGGTGGCATAGCATGATTTATGTGATTTGTAATGAAAAAGGCGGTTCAGGAAAAAGCAGTATTGCTCAGACCCTATCCGTTTACTTAAAATTAATAAAATCAAAAGACCCTTTGTTAATCGATGCTGATCCTCAAAGAACGACAGCTGAATGGGCAGCAGAAAGATCTGATAGTGATTTACCTCAAATTCCTTGCATTGAACTAACAGGAAATATTACCAAGCCACTACAAGATTTGAATACTCGATATGACTCTATTGTCATCGACTGTGGCGGAGCAGATTCTAAAGCTATGCGTTCAGCTTTAGCATTCGCTGACATTACATTGCTACCATTCAGACCCAAAAGACGAGATTTAAAAGTTGCTCTCGGAATGTCCGAAATCATCGAAACAGCCCAAGCACTAAACTCAAAATTAAAGGTATTTTCCTGCGTAACTCAAACTCCAACATTGCCAAGCCAAGGGTATAGAATTCAAGCAGCCAAGAGCCTATTAACATCTCTAGAGTTAAACCCTTTATCTCACATTACTAGAAATTTAAATGGGTGGGATGATGCTGATGAATCTGGATTAAGTGTCCTTGAATGGGAACAAGATCCAAAAGCAGGTGAAGATGCTAGAGCCTTGTTTGATGAATTAATGGAGGCAATCAATGAAAAATAACCCTTTTGGCGATATTAAAAAAAAGACCAGACCCTCAAAGAAAAATGAGTTTATTGAATCGGCTAAAGTTGACGGTACCGCTTCCAAGTCCCTTGATAAAAATGAAAGAAGAGGTTCTAGCTATATCAACAAAGAAACCGGTGAGAGGATTAAGCTTTCAGGGAAAGTGTTGCAAGTTCCAGTAAATGGTTATGAATTGGAGATCTTAGAAAATGGGGCTAAGAAAGCAGGGTTACCCATAGGTAGTTACTTAAGAAATTTAGGATTAGAGGTTAAATGAATTATTATTTTAACTATCTAATAAAACGAACGATAGACAATATCTATACGTTCGTTTTTTCATGAACATATCAGTAGCAAGTTGTATTTGTAGTAGTACCAATCCTATTAGAGTAACAATTAACAGTAGTATTGTTATTAGATTGAATCGTTCTCATTTGCTGTTGTTGCTGTTGTTGCTGTTGTTGCTGTCTATATTTCTCAATAATATAAACTTGTTGTTCAAGTATTGGCTGAACTGATTTACACCCATTTTTAATATCGTCTTCTTTAGCAGATAAAGCCATTTCATTATATTTAATTACTTTATTCCTCACTTCATCTTGATTATAAACCCAATGATTAAACGTGTCAGATATAGCCCTTTTATATCTTGCGTAATCGTAAGCTGTAAAGTGATCTTTTTTATAACATATTTCATTTTTAACATACAAAAGAGCAGTCTGATCAACTAAATTATCCGGCATTGTTTGTTTAGTGTTGTAACTTGTTGACTGACAAGATGTAAGTGTGAATAATAACAAAATAATCAAACAGTTATTTACTTTAAAAATTTTTTTAATCATGACTTCACCAATATTTTTATATAATTAACATCATAATTAAAATCGATTTCATGTTCCTTGAAAAGTTTTTTTGCCATTTCAATGGCCTCCAATTTCGCTTCATCATTATAATGAACAAGAATTGTTTTTTCTTTTTTAACGTTTTCAACTTTTAAAATATCAAGACTAGATTCAACTTGCCTACAAATCATATTAAAAGCCTCTAACACTTCTAAACTGTGTACAGAACGACTTATCGTATCAGATACAGATTCAAACCCTTTTGCATTCGACTCCAACAGCTTATAAACGTCATCTTTAATTCTAATTGAAGCACTCATTTTAAACCTCATACATTGCATTAATACAAAAACAGAACCATACAGCAGTGGTAAAAAAAACAAAAGTAGTAATTATTGCATTTGTGGTAAGAAGACAAAATAAGGTAAAAGGAAGAGATGTGATATAAATGAATATTCACTCTTACGAAATTGATTCGCGATATAACCATTATGGTAAATGAGCACTTTGTATTACAATGTAATCAACGTAATACAAGGAGGCTTACCATGCCATCTATGTCAGTCAGAATTCCAGAAGATATCGAACAAAAACTAACACTACTTGCCAAGTCCACGGGGCGAACAAAGTCATGGATTACCAACCAAGCAATTCAAGATTACCTAGTTCGTGAGCTTTGGCAGATTAATGAAATTAAAGACGCTTTGAATGAAGCTGATTCGGGACAGTTTGCCAATAAAGAAGAAGTGCAGGACGTATTCTCTAAGTGGGGCGTAAATGCAGATTAAGTGGCTTAAAAAAGCCTTAGTCAACCTAGAACAGTCCGCGGAATATCTACACGAATACAACCCACGATCATCACGTGAATTTGTTCAAGAGGTTTATGACTTAACAAACCTCCTAAAAACAAATCCAGCTATGGGCCGCACTGGGCGAGTGTTTGGAACAAGAGAGCTTATCCTAAATAAGTATCCCTACCTCATACCTTATCGAATCAAAGATAACTGTATTGAAATTTTAAGAGTATTCCCTAC